>CAYTTD010000074.1:0-7450 GCA_964440595.1 uncultured Gaiellales bacterium | reverse complement strand
CATAGGCTTCAGGCTGATAGTAGTCGTAGTAACTGACAAAGTACTCCACAGCGTTTTCAGGAAAGAACTCTCTGAATTCATTGCAAAGCTGCGCCGCGAGAGTCTTGTTATGTGCAATGACCAGCGTCGGTCTCTGAACGGCCTCAACTACCTTGGCCATTGTAAAAGTCTTGCCGGTACCAGTAGCCCCCAGAAGAGTCTGATACTTGTCACGCCTCTCGATACCGGCAACCAGTTCGGCGATGGCCTGCGGCTGATCTCCCGTTGGAGAATATTCACTATGTACTTTGAATGGTGGCATCAGCTGCCATACAAACTACCATCTCGAGGCATTGGTGCCATCAGATCCAGGGCACATCATCTTCTGCTTGCGAAGATTGAAATTGGAACCAGACTTGATCGAGTACCGGCACCAACGTTCGCCCGAGTCACCGTTGATGATCCAGGTCACGGGCGCATCCGCTGATGTTGAAAAGGTAACAATCCAGTAACTGGCATAGTCGCTTCCCGAAGGCACGCCGCCCAGTGGCTCCTTCAGCAGGCCGTCGTCAACGGTCAGAAATGGTCCGTAAACCTGCTCTGCATATTCAGCCGAGATCACAAAACCACAATAGTTATCCCACAGCATTTCTCCAGCGCTGATCATGAACGGCCCGTAGCAGCCGTTGGTTCCAACCGACTTCGAAAAGAGATCCTTTTCGTTGTTGATGTACCAGTGTTTCTGATCGCAGTACATCTCACGCCCCTGTGGATCATTGGTGTTATCAGGATCCATTGGTGGGGGATTGCTTTCGTCGTTGTACCTGAGAGATGCATTGGGATTGTTGGCAATACACTCAAGCGAAGCCTTGTAACCGCTTATCGCCCCCTGCTTTGACTTTGAAGCCTGAGCCTTGATCTTGTTTGACTGATAGGCGGGAACCGCAACGGCCATGAGAACGGCAACGATGATCATTACCACTAGCAGTTCTATTAGCGTAAAACCACGCTCACCCATGGGCACGCCGAAGCGTCCTGCGGGCACGCAGGAAGCCATAGGGCAATCAGTCTGGTGTGTCAAACCAGTATCAGTCAACAATTAGTCCTAACCGAGATAGCGATGGCAACCATATTCTGGGCTGGCCGCCTCTTGGCATTTGTCTCCAGAGTTATTTCGGCAATCTCCCAGCAAATCTTGAGTTAAAACGCCGAAAACCTATGAAGGCGACTGCGTCCGCCCCCTTTGTTTGAATAAATCGGTGGATATTTGTGATCATTAATTTTTCGCCGATTTCCATACGTTTCTCCACAAGGCCACATTGTGGCCGCTTCTGTGTTTACTTATTGGCAGGAGCGGACACAACCTTGTCGAATCGGATTTTGAGTCAGTTGTTGGTCACTTTTCCGGCTTTGATGCGACACAAACGCATCAGCCGCAAGTGACTTTTACTTACCGGCTCGGTTCTTCCGGTTCGCGGAGGGACACGCCAGTGGCAGATACTTCTGGGGAGGGGTAAAGCCATTGGTTTTTTGAGGGGGATCCAATGGTGGAAGCTACAACCGTATCGAGAGTCACACGCACAGCTCCTGTGCAGGTGTACAGCTATGACTCTACGACCGGTAAAGACACCCTGGTAATCCCGCCAAACGGCAGCCAACAAGGTGTTCTGTCCGCTGATCCAACTGCCGACACGGCTTTCAGGCACGCCAAAGAGGTCGTTGAGTACTACTCCCGATCGTTTGGTCGCAACAGCTACGACAACAAGGGATCGGTTGTCACGCTTCGGATTCACGCCCCCGGTATCTTTGGTGAAGTACCTGCGAACATCTGCTTTTGGCTGCAGGATGAGAAGAGAATCTGGTTGGGCGACGGAGACGGAGATGCATTCGCGACGGGTGGCATGGGAGATGCCAAAGACGTAGTTGCTCACGAATTCACACACGCTGTGATCGACTCAGAGGTCAAGCTCGATGACACAAATGCAGAGCAGATGAGCCTCCATGAATCGATATCTGACGTTCTTGCTACCGGCATTGATGGTAACTGGACCATTGCTGAGAAGATCAGAACACCAAAGATTCCAGGTGATGCTCTTCGGGACATGGCAAACCCAACGTACACCAATATGAAAACACTTCCTGCCTGGGTCGTATTGCCGCATGAAATTGCAGACGTACCTAATCATGCTGCATACCTTGTTGCACAGAAGATTGGCGCCGAGGCAATGCGTAAGCTCTGGTATTCGGCTCTTACTGATCACCTCAAGAATAATTCATCGCTATCAGGTCTTCGCAAGGCAACTGTTGCGGCGGCAAAAGAGGTTTTTGGAGCAGACAGCGAGAAGTTTAATGCTGTCAAAGACGCATGGAGCGCTGTTGGCATCGAGGATGCAACACCAGCACGCTACGTCACTGAAGGGGAAAAGGTTACCCGATCGTCGATGGCTCTCGGCAATCGCATCGCAATGGCTCTGCGATCTCG
Source organism: uncultured Gaiellales bacterium (assembly GCA_964440595.1). GTDB lineage: Bacteria > Actinomycetota > Thermoleophilia > Gaiellales > SKUG01 > CAYTTD01. The sequence goes on along the minus strand of CAYTTD010000074.1, from coordinate 4,989 downwards.
ATAAAGAAATCAACGCAACCTATTTCTGCAGTTCGGGCCATGCTTCTTCATAACGATTCTGCAGCTTGAGAACTTCCTTCACATAATTTCTTGTTTCACGATAAGGAATTTCATCGGCGTGCAAGATCCCATTATCGTCGTCTTCAAGCCAATCGGTGACGTTTCCTTGTCCTGCGTTGTAGGCAGCAAGCGCATGTACCCACCCAGACCCGCGTTTGTCCAGCTTCTCATGCAAGTGTGCAAGGTACCACGATCCATACCTGATATTGATCTCAGGATCCTTCAGATCATCGGTGTGAAATTTCTTTCCTCCTGTTCGCTGAGCTATCCCCCTGGCGGTCTGTGGGGTGAGCTGCATCAAGCCAACGGCGCCGGCGGAAGACTGTGCAGATTCATCAAAACGGCTTTCCTGATAAATGACAGCGGCCAGAAGTTCGGGCTTAAGATCATAGTTTGCCGCGTGCGTCTTGATGGTCTCTGGGTATTTAAGTGGCAAAAACAGACGCTGGTACCACTTGGTCTTTGAAACTCCATATGCGCCTGCCATTATCAGCGTGAGAACAACCGCCGTGATCAGGATGGCCCTACGAAACATTTTCCGCAACCTGCATGATCTTCCTCGCTTGTTCAGCCAGGTCAGCCAACGATCCCGAATTATCAACAACAAGATCTGCTCTAACGGCCTTGACAGAATCATCAAGCTGCTCAGCCATACGGTCGGAGGCGTCCTCGTGATCACCTCTTTCGACCAGTCGCGTCTCCTTCTGCTGTCGATCTGCAGTCACGAGCACACTCAGGTCGTACCTGTCTTCGAGATTCTTCTCAAAAAGCAGGGGAACCTCAGCCACAACCACCTTGGCCGTTGTATCGTCAAGAAACTGCAGCCACTTACCGGCTACCATCGGATGTACCACGGATTCCAGCCAACGTAACTCACTGGCATCTGAGAACACTATTGACGCAACCGCTCGACGGTCGACCTCGTTGTTTGGCGTTATTACGCTGCTACCCCAGCGCTCGACAAGACTTTTCCTGACATCCGGCTGACGATAAAGTTCATGCACAGCGTCGTCAGAGCTGAATACAGCCGCGCCAAGATCTCCCAGCATCCTGGCAAAAGTTGACTTGCCTGAACCGATTCCGCCTGTTACAGCAATAGTAACGGGTGCACTCGCTTCGCTCACGCCTCAGGCTGGTCTGCCTCAGCAGTGGTCTCTTCAGGAGCTGCTTCTTCCGAGGCTACGGTCTCGTCTGCGTCAGCAGTCTCAGGTTCCTCGACCGCAACATCTGACTCAGCATCTGCGTCTGCTGATGCCGTAGCTTCCGCAGCAACTTCATCGTCCGCCGCGGATTCTGCTTCCGCTGCAGCTTCATCCTCCGTTGAAGATTCCTTGTCCTCACGAGCCTTCATCGCAGCTTCACGTAGCGCTGCGCCAACAGCAGTTGTGTCTTCAAGGTCGATTCCCTCACCTGAGGCGTCAATCGGCACGAACTCATCAACGGCGTCAACGCCCTGTGGCCGCTCCATCGTCTGCTTGACTGAAAGGCTAATTCGCCTGCGCTCTGCGTCAATCTCGATCAGCTTACACTTGACCTTGTCACCAGGATTCACTGCTTCGCGTGGATTCTCAACGTGCTCCCAGCTCAGCTCTGAGATATGTACGAGTCCTTCAACACCGGAGAACAGCTCAATGAATGCACCGAAGGTAACGACCTTGGTCACGACACCGTCGAGCACGTCGCCAACAACGTGTTCGTTAAGCACCTTCTGCCAAGGATCCTCGCATGTCTGCTTGAGCCCGAGGCTGATTCGCTGCCTGTTGCGATCGATATCAAGCACCTTGACCTGAACGTGCTGGCCAATCTTGATCACTTCATTCGGGTGATTTACGTGGCTCCAGCTGAGCTCAGAGATGTGAATCAGGCCGTCAATGCCTTCGAGATCAACGAACGCACCGAACTCAACGATGTTGCTGATGACGCCCTCGACGACATCTCCAACATTCAGGTGGTCGATGATTCGCTGTCGAACTTCTCGTCGCTCGTCTTCGAGCACTGCACGGCGGCTTAGCACAACGTTGTTGCGCGACCTGTTCAGCTCGATGATCTTGCACTGGATATCAGAGTCCTGGAACTCCATTAGATCGTGAACGCGACGGATGTCAACAAGAGATGCAGGAAGGAATCCCCGCACTCCGAGGTCGATGATTAGACCCCCCTTTACAACTTCGATGACGTGACCAGTAATAATCTCGCCAGCTGCGGCTGATTCCTCAATACGCTTCCAGGCCTTTTCAAATCGAGCACGCTTCTTCGAAAGGATCAACCGTCCGTCATTGTCTTCCTTCTGAAGTACAACGGTATCTACCTCTTCACCAAGCTCGACCTCGTCACGAGGGTCCACGTTTCGCCTGATCGACAGCTCTTTAACCGGTACCACACCTTCGCTCTTGTAGCCAATGTCAACAAGCACCTCGTCGCTATCGATACGTACAACGATGCCAGATACAACTTCACCCTCGGTAACATCACGAAGGTTTGCCTCGTAGTCGGGGACCCAACCACCTTCTACTTCTATCCATCCTGTTATATCTGTTGGTCGCTCGGTGACTGCGGGCGCGTCGATTGCTGTCATTGGTCGTGGTTGCCTTTTGAATGTCGAGCGCAGCTCATAATCAAGTGAATTACCAAGCTACGCATTTTTTACATGAACGAAGGGAGTATATTGGTTTTTGTCAGGCTATGCTTGACTATTTCGCGTCAAGCCAGGATTCGCCGCTACCTGCATCCACAACCAAAGGTGGATCCGTTTTGAATGCCGCTGCCATTTCTTCCTTTACGAGACTGATTATTTCTCTCTCAGTCCCTTGGCTGACCTCAAGCAGGAGCTCGTCATGAATCTGAAGAACGATGCGAGCGGAGTGGCCTACATCCTGCAAACGGCGGTGAACTCGAACCATGGCCAGCTTCATGATATCTGCCGCGGTGCCATGCAAAACGGTGTTCACTGCAAGTCTCTCTCCCAGTTTCCTGGTCGAAAAGCTTCTTGAGTTTATCTGCGAAACTGGTCTTCTTCTGCCAAAGAGAGTGGTCACGTAACCGTCTCTCTTTGCAGCCTCGATCGTGCGTTCAATGAAGTCACCAACCTGAGGGAATCTGCCCAGGTATCTGTCAATATAGTTTTGAGCATCAGCACGACTGATCTGCAGCTGGGAAGCCAGGCCAAAGCTGGAAATCCCATAGATGATTCCAAAGTTGACCGCCTTGGCCGCGTCCCGCTGTTCCTTGGTCACTTCTGCAGGCGAGCAGCCAGCAAGTTCAGCGGCAGTCATTCTGTGTACGTCGTCGTTGCGACGAAATATCTCGATCAGCGTTGGCTCCTGCGAAACGTGAGCTAATAGTCGAAGCTCAACCTGGGAGTAATCGCACGATACAAACCGAAATCCATCTGCGGGAATAAATGCGCTTCTGATCTCACGACCCAGGGCAGTTCGCACAGGAATATTCTGCATGTTTGGATTGACACTGCTGAGACGACCCGTTGCTGCAGTAACCTGAGAAAAGGTGGTGTGAATGCGTTTCGTACGCGGATCAACCAGTTCGGTGAGTGCCTCGAGGTATGTATTCATGAGCGTTGAGAGCTCACGATACTTTTCAATGACTGGAAGTATCGGATGCGAGTCACGCAACTCACGTAGCACAGCACGATCAGTGGAGTATCCAGTTTTTCCCTTGCGGGCCGCAGGTAAAGAAAGTTTTTCAAACAGTATCGTTGCGAGCTGTTGAGGTGACCCGAGGTTGAACTCTTCACCAGCGAGTTGCCAGGCACGCTCATTAAGTTCAACAAGTTGATCTTTGACTTTCAGCGCAATCTCACCGATGCGAACAGGATCAAGAAGTACCCCTATCTCTTCCATCTTTTCAAGCACATCCACTAGCGGTAGCTCAATATCTTGGTAGAGATCCATCATGCCCATTTCATTTAGCTGTGCATGGTGTTTTTTTCTCAGCTCTGGAAGGCATGCGACGTCTCGCATTACTTCCTCGGCCCTTGCACTCAGATCAGGACACACGATTGTGCGCTCAATCGCGTTCTCCGCGGTGAGTTCACTAATTATCAGTGTCCGCCTGCCAGGCTCAAGAAGGTAGGCAGTAAGCTGAAGGTCATCTACAAGGCTGCACTTCTGGTGAGGACGACCACCGCCAGGTATTCGGTGCCACGTTTTGAAGTCAAAGGTTGCCAATCGACTTCCTGCCACTGCTCCGCGCACAGCTTCCTGAACGCCGGTCTCTGCATATGCAACCCAGTGTGTGGTTTTACCACCATCCGGTGCGTCGTTTGGCAGCATCGCTGCAACTCGCCACTGTTTTGAATCCTGGTCGTACCTAACCAGCACGTCGATTCCATGCTCTGCACTATCTGAAGCCCGCTGAACCAGTTGAGTCAGTTCCTCAATGCTCACGACACGCCCTGCCACCTTCGCCGCTGAAGATGATGGCATTGGATCATCTGTACCTGCCTGTTTCTTGTTATCTGCGGTCTTCGACTGCAGATTCATCTCCATCACACGGCGTGTCAGAGTCCGAAACTCAAGCTGTCCCAACAGCTCCACCAGTTGAGTGCGGTCGGGCTCCGCCGCATGAATCTGTTCAATGTCGATCTCAAGTGGTAAGTCTCGCACTATCGTGGCAAGCTCTCTGGACAACACAGCCTGATCATGGTTCTGCTCCAGATTTTCACGGCGTTTGGCGCCAGACACCTTGTCTGTCGACGACAGCACGTTATCGAGGCTGCCAAACTCCTCCAATAGCATTGCGGCTGTCTTGTCACCTATTCCTGGTACTCCTGGAATATTGTCGGAGGTATCACCTCGCAGCGCAATGAAGTCAGCAATCTGATCAGGCCTTACTCCATACCGCAGCTTCACGCGCTCAGGTGTAAACACTGATACTTCGCTAACTCCCTTGGTGGGCATCATTACGACAGTG
>CAYTTD010000073.1:0-7496 GCA_964440595.1 uncultured Gaiellales bacterium | reverse complement strand
GGAATGCCCGATATGGCATTGCCTCGATGTGTATTGGATTCGGCCAGGCAATTGCGACTGTGGTCGAACGAGTAGATTGATACAGGTTTTTCGGTTTGCTGGCTGTTCACAGCGTGAACCAGCACCGAAAATATAAATGATTGAAACATTTAGAAAGATTGAATGAGAGGCAAGGAGTATGAGTGACAACATCGGCAGCAATTTTGCTCGGGAAAATACGGCGCTTGGTTTTACAGGGCCTGACGGTGAACCATTCATGCCACATAAAAATGCTGAGGATTTCGGCACTGTAATGCACGCTCTTGCATCGACATATGACGACATGTCGTCACAGTGGCGCCGTTCAATGGGACGAAATGCCCACGAGAGCCTCGCCATCAATGCCCTGTGGATATCGGGTCCACTGACAATGGGTGAGCTGAGCAGGCGAATTCCCTTGTCTCGTGCCGCAGTTACGACGCTGATTGATCGTCTTGAAGAAGATGGATATGTGAAGCGGGTTGCCGACGTAGATGATCGTCGTCGTACAACAGTCGTCATGACCGACAAGGCTTACTATGAAGTTCATCCGCTGGTGAAGAGCTACCACGAGCGAATTGAGAAGATCCTTAATCGGATGACGGATGAGCAGTGGGAGTTCACCCTTGCATGCATGCAGCAGATGATGATTGCCTGCCGTGAGTCAGCCGCTGAGTTGAGGTCGTTGTCTGACGAAAAGATTCAGTCGCTGAGGGGCAAATCACCAAACGAAGCAGGCGCTTTCGTCGGCTGAATCCTTTGGTTTGACTGCCTGCTGAGTTTTTGAATCATGGCTCAGTCGGATCCGTTGACTCGCTAGGCCTGATACTGGTAAAAGCCCTCGCCGGACTTCCTGCCAAGCTTTCCCGCAGTTACTAGACGCGTAAGCGCAGGCGGTGGTGCCATTCTTGGCTCTCGATAGGCGTCATAAAGTGCCTCAGCCGCGTGAAGTGCAACATCAAGACCGATCAGATCTGCAAGTGCCAGTGGGCCGATAGGCCAGTTCAGGCCCAATCGGCAACCAGTGTCGATGTCTTCGGCAGAGGCAAGTCCGGCATCCCAAAGTCCGACTACGTCGTTCAACATTGGGATCAGGATCCGGTTTACAACAAAGCCCGGCGTGTCGCCACAGACGATTGGTGTTTTCCCTATTTTTCTTACGAAGCTTTGTGCTAACTCAACGACCTCACTGGATGTTCTCTCTGCGCGAACCACTTCAACGAGAGGTAACACAGGTACCGGGTTAAAAAAGTGCAGACCACACACGCGTTCTGGGCGTGCAGCGCCACCAGCGATTGCCGTGACACTGATTGCGCTCGTGTTGGTAGCAAGAATTGCGTTCGGCTTGGCTGCGGCGGAAAGAGTCTCAAACAGTGCAAGCTTCAGATCGAGCCTTTCAGGTATTGCCTCAATAAACAGATCGCTTGCATGTGCATCATCGGATGATGGAGATGTATCGATCAGGGGCAGTGTGTTGTCTAGCTGATCGTCGGATATCTGTCCCTTCTTATGGAGCCGAGCTAGATTGTTGCGCACCGCGGCTGTATTGCGTTGGAGTGTCTCACTCGACTCCTCAACTACTTTGACTGGTATCCCAGCCGTTGCAATAACCTGTGCTATGCCACAGCCCATGGTTCCAAATCCGTAGACCGTTACCTGCTTGATTGATTCTGCAGTGGTTGGCAATTGTGACGTCATAGCTATCTGTGAGCTCCTGTTTCTGATTGTGTCCGATTTCCACTGTAACTTACCCTTTGGGAGGAGGCTCAGCAAGTATCATGGATCAGTGTGGTGAGTGTGAACGGTATCTTCTGGTGGGGGAGTTGTTCAGGTGGTATCGGGGTGCAAGCGGCAACGAGGTGAGAGTTTGCAGCAGTTGTCGAAGTCGGGTTGAGCGGCGTGGTGATCTGCCACTGCTTGAGCCCGTGTACCGTCAACAAACACTGCGGTCGAAACCTTTCATTCCCAAGGACGTCGTAAAATCCTGGCACCTCGAACCAGCTGGATAACTTATTACAGTCAATCATTTGTTTTGTTACAAAGTGAGCAACTCTTGTCACATTTTGCTCACTAGATTTTCTCCAACAGCGTGAACATTGGAAAGTTGTTCATGCGTGACAGCGAAAGAGGTTGGAGATGATTGTGAATATGGTCAAGAAGATCGAACGATTAACGAGGCCCCACGGAATTGGTCGGTATCTGAGCGATAGAGGTGTACATCGTGAGAGCGGTCAGGCAACCGTTGAGTACACCGGCTTGGCTGTTGCCGTTGCTGTATTGCTGGTTGCAATCGGGTCTGGCATGGGGCAGCATGGAGACCGGTTAGGCACCGCTGTCGCCAAGCGGGTAGGCGACGCCATCAAGGCGCAGTCGGAGTAGGTAGCCGCTAACACTCCTGCTAGAGGTGAATGTAAGCAGTACCTGGTGTCGGGGCAGTGTGTGACCGCTCAGATAAGATAGTAACAACACTGCGAGGGGAGTCCCTGGTGGACTCCCCTCGTGGGTGTGGTGGTCAGCATCCGCCAAGATGGTGTGGTGTAGGCGGATGCTGATGGGTCAGTCTGACGACCCTCAGAAGCCAGTTCACGGTTGGGTGGTGTATATCTGTCTTCCTCACCAGGTCGTCATTAGTTGAGTGTTTACATATACGACGACCCCAGTGGGAAATCCTGCTTGCGAATTTTTGTTTGTTGGCTATTGCGCAGTTGTTCCGGCACCACCGAGCATTCCGCCGCGGGTGGTGTTAGAAACCTGGGCCTCAGGGTGGTTCACGGTCACAACAACGGGGGCGGGCTGAAGATCAGCTATCGAACGACCCATTTGTGTGAGGTGTGAGCCAAGCTGTTCTCTGACTCCGGTCAATGCCTCATCAACGGTTCGTTCAAGGGTTGCAATTGCGTCCATTCGCTTCTCAACACGCGCCATGCGAGAGTCAAATGTCTCAACGCGCTTCAGCAGCTTGTTCATCGCGACATAGGCACTCTGCCAGCCGTTAGAGATGGCATCGATCATCTGCTCGAGGTCTTCGACTCTCTGAATTCGGTCACGTTCCAGCCCCATGGTGATCGATGTGACCTGCTCAAGAGTTTGTCCCTGAATTTTGGATACTTCTTCGATCTGTGTTCGCAGAGTGTCGCCTAGTGAGTCCGCCACCGTGCGTTGCAGTTTGCGCAGGTCTGTAATTCCATGTTGAAGATGCTCGATTGCAGAAGCAGGGTCATGATCTTCAATTACCCGCTCAAGCTTGCCAAATCGCTGAGGAAGTTCGTCCTGCAACATCCGAAGCTTGGCTTCAGGACGAGCCACCTCCGACTGAACGGTTTCAGTTAGCCGGTCGAACGCCATCCTCGTTTCGCGATCGAACTGTTCAAGTGTTTCTGAAAAAGTGCTTGACAGCCTCTCACTCGAAAGAATGACCGAAGACTCAACTCGGTTACCGGCATTCTCTATGGCCGCCTGTACCTGCTCAGTTGAGGTAGACACAATCTGTCGAGTGTGATTGGCCTCTGCGTCGATATTTGCCTGTATCTGCTCCGTTGATGAGATTAGCCGGCCCTGGATCTGATCTGTAGCGGTGCCTAGTATCTGGCGCGTCTGATTGGCCTCGGTCTCAACTTGCTGTGAAACATTTGACAGGCCAGTGGAAAGCTGGTGTTGCACCGTCTCTGAATTTGCAGTGACGATCCGCTGGGTCTCAGCCATGCCAGCGCCATACTCCTGGCCAGCATTGTCAACCATGCTGCTGATGCCCTCAGTAAGTCGCGACACATTGTCAGCAACTGACTGCTCAATGTGGGCGATGTCTCGCTGAAGATTCGATTTGATATTGCGCTCAAGCCGATCCAGCTGTGTAGGCATCTCCTCATGAAGCTGCTGCAGTAGAGCGGTTGGCGCCTCAATTTCTTCAGCAACTGCACGTTCCAGTCGATCCGTGATTACGGGTAGCTGGTGATGAAGCTGGCGCAAAGAAGCTGATGGTCCCCCCAGCTCTTCCCTGACAATTCTTTCAATACTGTCAGTGATATTCGCGGAAACTGAAGATGCCATCGTGTCGGTTGTCTGTTGCAGCTGTCTGAGCGAGGTGCGTGTCTGAGACCAGAACTCCTGCTCGTCTTCGCTGGGAACCTGCACGACATGGCTTCTGTATGGTGACTCGTATGCGCTGGAACGTGTAGGAGACCACCCTGATGGTGAAGGTTCAAAGCTACTGTCAAACCCTGAATCTTCTTGCTCAGCTACATAGGACGATTTTGGTTCTGTGGCGTCCGAATCAGTACGCCTCAACACAGCGTCTTCCCAATTTGACGCCTGAGGTGCTGCCGGCACTGCAGAGGCAGTTGGTTCCAGCACGTCGCCCGTGCCTGACTGCGGAGCCTGGTTTTCGCTGGCCATTGCCGACATTCGCAACGCCTCAAGCTTGGCCTCAAGTTGCTGTTCTGCCTGCCTGATCGCATCGTCAATCAGATCTGATCCTTGTGGCTGTTCATCATTCATGGCTTGCACTTCCATTCGGATAGCGGGTGTTCACAATTCAAGCGTCCCCTTGTTTTTGGCCAAATTCCCTGTAAAGCAAACATCAGAATTATGTTTGGAAATGGTTTGGATCGTTGTTTTTCTGACAGGTTGGCGGTTGAAAAGGTGTCACTTCTGACATGAACTCACGACGTTTGATTGCCGATGATGATGGTTACATGTATCTCTCAGGGCAGGAGGTTGATGTGCCAAAGGCGTCGGCAAGGGTATTTGAGGTAACCAGGAACGGTGACCGCGTCATTGAATCATTGGAGGTTGCCGACCGCATGCATAAGCGCATGAAGGGGCTGCTTGGGAGAAAAACACTTGAGTGGCAGTCGGGACTCTGGATCACTCCTTGCAATTCAATACATATGTTCTTCATGAAATTCCCAATAGATGTTGTGTTTATTGATGATCTGCATCAGGTTGTTCGTGTGCATGAACACGTTGAGCCATGGAAGATGGCTAGAGGTGGAAAGCATGCCAAGAGCGTGTTGGAGTTGCCGGCTGGAACGGCATCTCACTTCAAGATCAGATCAGGCGACAAGCTGGTCATCAGCGAGCGAGACTGAGTCAGCGAATTCTAAGCCTCAAGTGGACCTTTAGCGGCTGTGCCAGAAGTGTGACATTTAAGAAAAAACTCTTTGCCTGAATTCGTTGGTTCCCAGCGAAAAAATTGCTTCGGTGTTGCCTTCAAAAACAGCGACAATGCAGCGATTGTCGTGCCTCAATCTGTTGTTGAAACTTGCGATAAAAAACACGCAATGAGCTTGCTTTCATTTCATTTTGCTAGTTGTCAGATGCAGCAAACCGGGTTCATGCTGGCGAAGAACTGCAACAGGTGTCACAGATCGTGAAGGAGCAGAAAATGATAGACAAACACAAGGTGCTGGTGGTGGACGATGAGCCTGGCATCCTTAGCTTTTTGACCGAAAACCTACAGACTGATGACTGGGATGTTCATTCTGCTACTTCAGGGGCTCAAGCGATGTCGAGGTTGCATGCGCACACTCCTGACATCGTGCTGCTCGATGTCATGCTGCCAGATACAACGGGTTACGAGGTGTGCAGAAAAATCAGATCGTCAGATGCATCTGACGTTCGTTTTGATCCAAACGTTCCGATAGTCATGTTGACCGCAAGAGGCGAGGATGTGGATCGAGTGAGGGGCTTCGAGCGTGGTGCTGACGATTATCTTGTGAAGCCGTTTTTTTACCCAGAGCTTCTCGCACGAATGCAGGCTCTGATGCGACGGATCAAGGCTTCTCCAACCGAAGACGTCATGCGTGCGGCTGGACTCGAAATTGACTTGTCCACCTGCTCGGTTCGGGTCAACGGTTCGGAGGTAAAGTGTTCGCAGAAAGAACTCGAGCTGCTTGTGGCACTAGCTAGTGACCCGCGCAGGGTCTTTCGCAAGCACGAGCTACTGAAAAAAGTTTGGGGCTACAAGACGGTTGGGTCTACGCGAACGCTTGACTCGCACGCGAGTCGATTGCGAAAAAAACTGCAACCGTTCTCAAGTGGTCGCAGCTACATCGCCAATGTGTGGGGAGTCGGCTATCGGCTGGTTGGATCTGAGACACAGCCCGCGTCAACTGCACAAGGCGTTCGACTTGGGCGTGCCGAACTTTGATCTTAAGAAGACTTGGCATAGGTAGCCAGATCCTGGTTGCATTTGCATGCGTCGCCTTTGTATCAGCGGTGGCAACCTCGCTGTTGTTGAGAGCTTCTTTTGGTATTGCTTTCGAGAACTACCCTGCGATTGAAACGGACGCCGAAGCGGTCATCGTTTCGGTTCTCGCGTTGTCCGCACTCATCACCATATTCATAGCAGTTGGGGCGGGCATCCTCCTTCGGTCAGGAATACGCGAAGCCGTCGATCGAATGCGACGGGCAACCGAAGCGGTGGCAGCAGGGCGTTACTCTCACCGAATTGGCGAGACAAGGAAAGACGAATTGGGTGCACTCTCCAATGCAATTGATTGCATGGCAGAGAGGCTTGAATCTGCCAATGGTTCACGTGCTCGAATGTTGGCTACGGTTTCGCACGAGTTGAGGACGCCGCTGACAGTAATCGGTGGTCAGGCGTTCACTCTGTTACGAAACGAACGCAGTGCGGATAGGCGGCAGAGGCTTGAGCAGATAAATCGTGAGGTCGAGAGATTGGCACTCCTCGTAAATGACCTGATCGATGCCGCTGCGATTGAGACCAGACGTGCTGGTTTGCATAAATCAATGGTCTCAGTCAGTGATGTTCTCGACGAGGTAGTGGTTCGATTCGGGCACCAGGCCGAAGAATCAGGTATCAGGCTGTACGTGTTCAAAAGCATTAAAGATGACCCTGACAAAGCAGTGTTCAACATAGATGTTGACCGGATCCACCAGGTTCTGGGAAACCTGATTTCTAACGCAATATCACGGGCGCATGATGGACCAGATCCCAAGGAAATTCGGATCGATTGGGATTCCTGCAATGGTCGCGCAAACATAAGGATCAGGAACACTGGTGAGCCGATCTCGAGCACAGAGATCACCAGTTGCTTTATGCCGTTTTCCCAAGGGAGTTCGCCAACCGGGCGCACCGGACTCGGTCTAAGCATTGCAAAGTCAATAGTTGAAGCGCACGGCGGATCGATCGCAGCTGGCAAAGACAATGGCTTGACATGTTTCACTATTTCGTTGCCCCTCGGTTGTACTACCAATCAAATCGAATCAGAGGGAAAGCAATCCTTGCGGTTACTGCGTCTTGCTGAAGTTGAAGGAGTCGCATAGGGATGCTTCATGTGTTTCTTGGTGCAGCAGGTGGTGTAGGAACAACTTCGGCCGCGTTGAATTTTGCGAAGAAAAACAGGCGGGGTAATCCGCTGGTGATCGATCTTGATCTTCACCACGGAGACGTTGCACAACGAGTGGTTCCGGAGGCGACAAGCTCTATTGCCCAGCTTGCCTGTCTGTTACCCGAA
>CAYTTD010000072.1:0-7513 GCA_964440595.1 uncultured Gaiellales bacterium | reverse complement strand
ACCAGTGATCATCGCGCTGCCGTGCTTTGGAAGAATCATTCCCAAGGCTCCAGTCGCATCGCAGACTCTTGCTATTGCACCCAGATTCTGCGGGTCGGTTATCTGATCGAGACAAAAAATCAGCGGTATCTTTTTCAAACCGACACCAGGATCGCCTGCGTCGTGAACCAGCTCATCAACCGAAACGTATGGGTACGGATCAACTTCTGCAACAACACCCTGATGATCATCCGAGCCGCAAACTATCCCACACGTCTCTGCATCGACCGTTTCCACAGGCCCGTTAAAGCCAGACAGCTGCGCCTCTACGTCTCCCAGCGCTCTGGAGGTGCCAATAATTCTGTTTACACGTCGTCGCCCACGAACTGCCTCTACGACCGCGCGCCGGCCATAGACGCATCTATTTGGCGGCGGAGCCGACACCGGCTTCTACCCCGCTGCTGTCGTCATCGCTGTCGTCATCGCTGTCTTCGTCGCCGTCAACTGAAACAACATCAACTCCATCGGTTGTGTCACGAACGACATACCCCATTGCGAGCAACTCATCGCGAATACGATCTGCCTCTTCGAAATCCTTGGACCTTCTTGCCGCCTCACGCCTGTCTAATAGCACGTGGGCTTCAGCAGAAACATCCACCGGTTCTGGCATAAGATCGCTTAGAACAAACAGATCGAGAAACTCAATAATGGCCCCTCTTAGATTGCTGACTATCTGTGGGGTGGCACGTTCGTCAACCGCAGCATTCAAGTCATATACCAGGCCAAACAACTCGCCGAGTGCTGCACTGGTGTTGAAGTCGTCACACAGCGCTTCGTGTATTCCCTCCCAGTTTCGGCTTGTATCTGCGCTCGTGCCAGGATCCACGCCCCGAGTAATCACTGTCGCCAGAAATCTCTCGCTCCTTCTCAATGCCTCGGTAATGCGAAGCCCAGACTTTCGTGTTTCCTCCAATGCCTCATCTGAAAAATCGATCGGATTCCTATAACTGGCTCCGTAGTAAAAAAGCAGTATCACCCATGCCGGCCACTTCTTCAGGAGGTCATGAAGCGTCGCAATATTGCCCTCGCTCTTGCTCATCTTGCCACCGGAGATTTGCAGCATTCCACCGTGCATCCAAAGGCGGGCAAACTTCCGGCCAGCCCCCTTTGACTGAGCCACTTCATTTTCGTGATGGGGAAAGATCAGATCTATTCCGCCTCCGTGGATGTCAAACTCATCGCCGAGGTGCTTCTCAGCCATTGCGGAACACTCGATGTGCCAGCCGGGTCGTCCGCGCCCCCACGGCGAATCCCACGCAGTATCCTCACCCTTTTTGGTAGCCTTCCAGAGAGCGAAATTGTGTGGAGCGGCCTTATCTCCCTCCTCAAGATCCTTGCGAGATCCAGAGATCAGATCCTCAAGCTGCTGATTACTTAGACGCCCATAGTCCTTCATTCTCTCTACGCGAAAATAGACGTCTCCGCCTGCTTCATAAGCGAGATCCCTCTCGATTAATTCGGTTATCAGATCAATGATCCCTTCAATTGATTCTGACGCCAAGGGCTCAGAATCAGGGCGTCCAAGCCCAAAAGCATCAGTATCTTCCATGTACCATTTTGTTGCCTGCACAGCCAGATCTGATGAGGAAATTCCCTGTTCAGTCGCGGCCTTGTAAATCTTGTCGTTGATGTCTGTGATGTTTGACACCAGGGTGACGTCTACTCCAATGTGCCTCATGTATCTGGCAAACATCAGAAAGGTAACGAAGGTACGGGCGTTGCCAACGTGGATGCGCTGGTAGACCGTTGGCCCACAAAAGTAGATCTTCAGCGATTCCGAGTCGCCAACCAGCAGTGGCTGCTTCTTTCGGGTCCATGAGTCATAAACCTGCAACCTTATGTTTTGTGGAATTCTTAGAGCCATCGAACAACCTCCTACCCCGAATCATGTAGTTCTACCCACAAATTGCGTCACTCATAACAGGCTTCACAACGGTAAAGATGTCTTTATTCTGACAAGAGCTTTTTCTCTCCCTATGGCATTCAACAAAAGGTCGATGCCAGGGCCATGTGCACGTCCCGTCAGGCACGACCTCAGAAGCTGCAGCATGGCTTTAATCGGTACACCTCGCTCACGACAATCTTTTTTCACTGCGCCAACAATGGTGGTTGCTTCCTGCAGACCCGTGAACGGCGCACCTTCAAGCATGGCAAGTACCTGCTCAACCAGGTCAGCAGGAAGATCATTCAAGGATAGCTTTTCCTGGCCTGGTTCAAAGCTCCTGATCAACTCCACTTCTAAAGCAATGCTTTGCCATCCTGCTGCTCCCTTGCGTATGTCGTTTGCAAGTAGCCACTCCTCGTCGCTTAGAGGAGAATGCCCGCCTTTTTTTAATTCCTCGTCAATAAGCTGCCTGGAAGAATTTTCATCTGTCTTGCCGATTACCTCGCGAGCCAGTGATTCCAGACGCTCAAGCGACGTACGAGCGGCACCTGTTGAAACCCGTTCGAAGCTGAATGAAGCTTTGGATCCAGGGTCCAGTGGGTCCCCGTCGCCTTGCCCCAACATTTCAGACAGGTACATGCGCAATGCCTGTGGTGGAACAGCCAGGTTCATCAGCTGATTCATGGATCCCATCTGATCACGCTTTGAAAGCTTGGTTCCTTGCTCTGACAGCAACAGGGGAAGATGCGCCCATTTTGGCGGCTTGACGTTTAGGGCGTCAAAAATCGCCATCTGTCTTGGTGTGTTTGCGAGATGATCATTTCCTCGCAGCACGTGAGTAATGCCCATCTCAACGTCATCGATTACTGAGGCAAACATGTAACCATGAGTCCCGTCGGTACGCTTGAGAATGAAGTCGCCAAAGCTCCCCGCCGGAGCAGCAACTTCTCCATGAACCAGATCCTTGAATCCATACTCTCTATCGGGCACTCGAATTCGCACAACAAAAGGTGTGTGTCGATTCATCAGGCTCTCGATTTCATCTGAGGTCAAGTGCCGGCAGGCATTGTCGTATCTAGGTGGCATGCCGGCTGAGCGCTGTTCGCTCGCAACCTGATCAAGCCTGTCCTGGGTACAAAAACATCGGTAAGCACTGCCGTCTGCAAGCATTCGGGATAGTGCTTCAGCGTACTGTTCGTCGTGCTTTGACTGATAGTAAGGACCTGCGTCAAATGTAATGCCCAGCCAGTCAAGTGCTTCAGTAATCCCTAAAAGAGAATCAAAGGAACTTCTCTGCCGATCGGTGTCATCGATCCGTAGAATCAACGTACCTTCATTTTCAATGGCAAACCAACGGTTAGCAAGCGCCACCATGGCATTCCCAAGGTGAAGGTCACCAGTAGGACTCGGAGCAATCCTTAGTGTTGTCTGTTCGCTCATAAGTTCAGTCTCGCATTCGCGGTGTCAAAATAAGACATGTTGCCTGAGCCGCCATCACTTCGACCCTTCCAATGAAACCAAGACCATCCGTGGTGGTTGAACGCGCTGAAACTCTTTCTGCTGGGATTTCCAGTGCGGCAGAAATACTATTCTCTATCGCCTTTCTCCAAGGCGACAACCTAGGCTTTTGAGCGATTAGCACGAGGTCAACATTTACGATTTCAAAGCCTGCAGCTTTGACTCTTGCCCACGCCTTCTTCAACAGGATCATGGAGTCAGCTCCCTTCAATGAAGTGTCACCGGACGGAAACATCTCTCCGATATCACCCATTCTTGCACCTCCGAGAACAGCATCCGTAATGGCGTGCGCTGCAACGTCGCCATCACTGTGGCCGTCCAGACCAAACTCACAGGGAATCAGAACGCCTCCAACAATGAGCGAACGACCTTCGACGAATGGATGAACATCAAAACCGCTCGCAACCCTCAATCGCATTGCTTCAGAACCGCTCATGGTCTTGCTCCTGACATTCTTTGCCGCAACAACATCTCAACGAATTGAAGATCCACCGGGTCGGTAACCTTTACGTTGCTTGATTCACCGGGGATCATCAACACATCACCACCCGCGTTCTGTATCGCCGCTGCGCAATCAGTGCAAAACGCAAGATCGTCGGCAGACATCTGTTCAAGCTGATTCAACAATGCGTTGCCACGCAGAAGCTGCGGTGTCTGCACAGCGCCGAGTTGTGCTCTTTCAATGGTTTCTCCACCTGTGTAACCACCGGACACCGAGTAGACATCCAATGGTTTCAGAGTCCTTAATGTATCGCTAACAGGCACGAATGGAACAATGCCGATGCCGCCAGCGACATCTGTCTGCGTGACGCGAGAGATCTCGGTTACCACATTCAACATGACTCTCACCATTTCAACAGAGACCATTGGTCGGGCAGCATCATGAACTGCCACCCAGCATTCAGGGTCATTCAGACTCCCCGAAGAATTGAGCGCGCGAAGACCATGCCGCACTGACTCAGCACGCGAGTCACCACCTCTTACAAAAACCAGACGTTCCAGATCCTGGTCAGCGTAGTGCCGGGCAATGATTCGCTCGGCTTCAACCTCAAAGCCAGCCGGAACCACCAAAGCTACCCTCTCGATTTCAGCGATGGCCATAAAGGCTTCCAGAGAATGGAGAAACATTGGTTTGCCCGCTGTCTGAACAAAGGCCTTTGGAAAATCTGCTCCGAGCCTTGTTCCGCTTCACCCCGCAACGATTATGACGTCACCCTGTGGCATTCTTCGAAAAAACAAGCTTGCCGTTTGGTGTTTGCATGACACTTGTTACTTCTACCTCAATCGTCGCACCAACCTGCTGACCGCCGTTATCAACGATTACCATGGTGCCATCGTCGAGGTATCCAACGCCCTGCCCAGACTCCTTGCCTGGCCTGACGATCTCAAGGTCGAAGAGGTCGCCAACAACAAACTCCGGTTTCAAAGTGTCAGCCAGCTCATGGATGTTCAACACCTTTATCTGCTGGATCTGCGCAACCTTGTTCAGATTCACGTCCGTCGTGAGAATTGCGTATCCCTCCTGACCAGCCATTCTCACCAGCTTGGAGTCAACAGTCTGCAAGTCAGGAAAATCAATGTCAGGGGTCGCCACCAACCCGTCACGTCGCAACTTCTGCACGGCATTCAGGCCACGACGACCACGTGCGCGGCGCTGAGGATCACTCGAGTCGGCTACTCTCTGTAACTCTTCCAACACAAATACTGGAACAATTAACTGTCCTTCGATGAATCCGGTTTTTACTATTAGCGAGATGCGTCCATCAATAAGGACGCTCGAGTCAACCAGCTTTCCCTGAGCCTCACCTATGTTGACTTCAATTCCGATGATGCGCAGTAATTCAATGTGCTTGATAGACGCAACCCGGGCACAGATGTAGGCGATCACCAGGGTCATTGGCAAAAGCATAAGAACACCAACATAACCAAGTTGGATAACGGGCAAGCTGAGCAGAATTGAAATTACGAGCCCGACAAGAAGCCCGACGCCTCCCACGAGAATCTCTGCACCACTGACGCTACGAGCACCAGCATCCAGTTTTTCAAATGCTCGCTGCAGAAGCTTTCCAACCAGGCCGCCAACAATCCAACCGGTAATGACTCCGATCAGAATCAGACCGCCATACTCAATGGTCAGTTGAGCGTAGTCAGGAAGACGTTTACCAATGCCTGCGCTCTGGCCAATTTCAAAGCCGACGAGCCCAAGAATAAGAGCTGAAACAATTCGGGATATTGTGATAATCATGGTTCAGTGAAAAACCATACCCCATTGAGGGACTTCCGCAACAAATTATTTTCTACTCGAGCGATGCAGCGTCTTTTGGCGTTCTGGTCTTGGCAACCTCAGCCAAAAGGCTATCCAGGTACTCCTCAGCCTCTTCAGAAGTAAAATCTTTGGCATACATCAGCTCTGAGGCCAGGATCTTCTTTGCCTTGCCGTACATCTGCTTCTCACCTGTAGAGAGCCCCTTATCGCCTTCGCGAATTGAGAGGTTTCGAACAACCTCGGCTAGCTCAAATATGTCGCCAGTCTTCATCTTGTCGCGGTTGTGCTTGAAGCGACGGTTCCAGTTCTTGGGCATCTTCGTGCCACCACTTCGAATAACACCCAAAACTTCCTCAACGGTGTCTTCACCGATTACCTTGCGCAGACCTGCTTTGTCGACGCTGTCAGATGGAACCATAACCGTCATGTCGTTGTGAAGGATCTGAATGGTCAAATACTCTCGATCTTCACCCAATACATTTCGGGTTTCTTTTTGAATGACCGTACCTGCACCATGGTGGGGATATACAACCTTATCGCCGATGTCGAACATCAGACGCCTCCTATCTAGCTCAACCGAATATGCCACCTGCGGGTATCTGCACTGAGCCTTGGGGGAGCAGTTGCAGGCCGCGGTGAAGCGAAAATCCTGCCGGGGACCTTTATATATTGTAACCGAGCAACCAGACGCTTGCTGCAGTTTCCACAATAATGATGCCCTTGCGTGTCATTGTGAAACGTACATTTCTGAACTTTTCACAATTGTGCCGAGACAACGTGGAGTAATGCAAACAACCAACGATTGTTCGCCCGGATATCCGGCAACACCCCCTTTGCAAAGCGGGGTATTGACTAGCCTCGGCCCCTAAATCCATCCGTGGTGGCCGCCTCGGGGCAGCAACCTGTATTCCTTCGAATGAGTAAAAAAGCAGCAATGCGGGAACAAGATAAAAATATCGGCACGCCCCTTGCCGGTAAAAAGGATGAGGAGGAGCCCTGCAATGACCAGCAACCCGAATTGCCACCCTATTGACGTAGAACTTCCAACCAGAGTTCGAGGATATGACCGCGACGCTGTGCTGGCTCTGCTACGACAGAATGAGTGGACTCAGGCCGAGACCGAGTGCAGAATCATTGAGCTTGAGCAGGAGCTTGAGACGGTATCCCAGATGCTTGACCTGTCTCGCACGGAGCTACGCTATTGGCATGACCGCTCAATATTCGTTGACGTTGAGGCTGAGCGCGCACGGCTTCAGGCAAGGCAGATAGAGGCCGAGGCCAGAGACCACGCCGTGAAGATTGTCGAAGAGGCGCGGCGAGAGGCAAACCGCATCACTGGAGTCGCTCATGATGATGTTCGTCAAATGCACCTGAAGGCAGTCGCAGAGGTCGAACGCGTGCAGGGCGAAATCGACAATGTAAGGGCGCTTCGGGATCAGCTGGTAAGCACTCTCAGGACGGCAATGGTACACGTCGAAGATGGCATTAGCGAGATTGAGGGCAGATCACGGGTTTCACGCATCTCGTCTGACTTTACCGGGGCGATGACCACTCTGAAAGCGACAGTCGTCGATTCGGATGCTGAGCAGGATAAGGAATCTCAAATTGGTGAGGCAGCGATTGAAGATGATGCCGTAATCGCCAACAATGACTCATGCGACGAAACCAACAATGACTCAGGCGACGAAACCATGTTTGAAAGCGCGGATGTAGCTATTGCGAAACTTGCTGCACACTGATGATCGTCGAACGCACTTATGACGGTCGAGCGCCCATCGCGGCACCGCACTAATACGTTTGCTCTT
>CAYTTD010000071.1:0-7560 GCA_964440595.1 uncultured Gaiellales bacterium | reverse complement strand
TGTTACTTGTCGGCTTGATGATCCGTACGGCAATGAGCGTCTTGGCTTTGAACTTGAGACGACGATTGATCGCACAAAGTGGGGATTGGGCTGGAA
This sequence comes from uncultured Gaiellales bacterium, assembly GCA_964440595.1. Taxonomy (GTDB): domain Bacteria; phylum Actinomycetota; class Thermoleophilia; order Gaiellales; family SKUG01; genus CAYTTD01. The sequence goes on along the minus strand of CAYTTD010000071.1, from coordinate 7,464 downwards.
TGCTCCCTTGCCGGGTGGCGGTTTCGTGCTTTCGAACAAGGTAAAGATCAACGCTGACGTCGAGTTCATTCGTCAGTCGTAGCAGTTTCCTTCAAGTTGTGGCGGGTTTGCATTGCGGTGGGGTTCTATTCCCCACCGCATCCCGCTACCATGCCGCGCATGTTTATGTAATTGAGAGAGTTGAGATTTCATGGATCTGAATGACAGTAAAATAATCGCAATTTCTGGCAGCCTCAGAAGGTTGTCAACAAATACGGCGCTGCTTCGTACAATGGCTAAAATTTGGGATCTTGATGAAAACGCTTTTGCAATCCTGGAACCTGGCTTGGTCAGTAGCGTGCCGCCATTTAATCAGGATGTCGAGACTGCGTCGTATCCCGGCGCCGCCACTGAAATCAACGAGTTGGTCAGGTCGGCAGACATCCTTGTAATTTCTACACCCGAGTACAACCGGTCAATTCCAGGGCAGCTCAAGACAGTACTTGACTGGATGTCGCGACCGTTTGACACGAATCCGTTGAAAGGTAAACCAACGCTTGTCGCATCTGCCAGCAGTGGCCACTTCGGTGGCGCACAGGCTCAGGAAGATCTGGTTCGTGTACTCTCCAGAATCGGCGCCCAGGTTCTTGATGCTCGTGTGACCGTGCCCCACTCGAACGATGCGATCGGCGACGATGGTCTGTTGCATGGCCTGGCTATCGAGAAGTCGATTTGGGCTGCAAAAGCGGCCTTGGAACAAATCGAACCAGCCCATTAGATGTTATATAGCTTCTCGAGATAACGTAGCACGGTGATTCCGTCGACAGAGTGCTTTTCGACGCCAGTTGTGTAGTCTCCAAAATATCCATACCCCATGCAATCGCCAGGGGCATGCCCCAGACCAAACAGGTGGCCAAGTTCCTGACATGCCACCCCCCTTCGATCTTCGCAAGGACCATTGGAAGAGCAAGTACCTAGAAATTGATGGTAGTAGGTATTCGTTCTTGCGGATGCAGTATTGCAGCCATACCTCTTAATGCAGCCGCGCGGCCCCCACTCAGCGATGCCGGGTCTGTATCCGCCAAACGCCAGTCCCGAGTAACCGGTATCTCCATAGTCATTGAATGTGTAGACGATATTGACTCTGGTCATCTCTGGATCATCAATCTCGCGAAGGGTCATGATCGTCTTTGCATCCCACTCTCTTGCAGCAGCGCGCGCATCACCACATGTGTAGCGACCACCACGACACATCCACGTTAATACCTTTGCGTCAGTGTAGCCTCGCACTCGTGGATTCACCAACATGTCGTAGCCATTTTTTGAATAGTCCTCCATTAGACTGATGGCTCTGAATGAACCTCTGTTGGCTACTTGCCCTGCGCGGGATCCGTTGAGTTGAGACGTAATCGCCTTTGCAAAAGTTGCTGGTCGGTATTTACGAAACTTTGCCCGGAGATTTTCGGCAACCGGAAGACCGCTTGGATGATGGTGAGGGAGTGAAAGGTTCCTCTTCGAGGCCAACAGAACAGAATTTGCATCAGGTAGTTTCTCAAGCATCTCAGCCACTGCCCCGTTTGCAACTGCGACGAGCGACCCGTCCGCTCGCTGGAAATATCTACCCTGGTTGGAAACCAGTACGTGTTGTCCGGGCGCGTCCCGCTTTCGTCTGACAAATAACAGGTAGCGCTCACCGACGCGATATGGAGGTTCACCTTCAATGAAGGTGTTTCCGGTACCACGCAATTGAAACAAGGAAATCATGTTACCGGGATTTGGACCAACCTTGGTTGAACATACCTTTAACGTCACAATGGAATGGCTCTGGGAGTCGGCCGCTCCGCCCTCCCCTGATATCTGCTTGTTGGCGTCCTGCGTCTTCAGCACAAGAGCGTCAATGACGCTAGTCGGTTGTCCAGAGACTTTGTCTTTAAGGAGGTCTGCAGCGCTGCCTATTGGAAATACTGTGGATGCGGGAAGGCCGTTTACTATTCGTGTCGGCGATGTCGGGTAACCTAAATCAGGCTTGGGGCACCCGCCAACGGCTTTGAGTGGAGTCGACGCACGCTGGCGCATCTTGCGGATTTGCGCAGCGTCTGAGTCTGCAACCATTTTGCTGCGCGTCTCATTCTGCGCTGTGATTCCACCGACCATTGCAATTGCAACAGAGGCCAAAAGCAAGAGCAGCGCTGTGGCATAAATTCGCTTCACCGATCGAATATCGGCATCCACAATCAAAACATTACGATCGTAATAGGCCAGAACTCAACTGGTATGCGCGAACCACGCCTCGGTCCAGGCTTCTATGCGCTCGATTTCGCCGCCGTCAACCCAAATTCCATGCTCGTCACACTGGTCTACGACGACCCCAGAACCGTACTTCCAATTCTCTTTGCTGAGGGTAGAACCGCAGGCCGGACAGTTGTAATAACGCTCGCTCTCCATTGCCCTGGGAGCGTCACCTGATTTGCTCCACGCGGCTTGCTCAGCTTCGGGCGTTGCATCATCACTCTGGTCTTCGACGAGCCGAACGAGCTTTTCGCGTTCCAGCCAGACGCCGTGACCTTTTGGACAAGCCTGTACCGTTTCATTTTCCAAACTAATCGAGGTTAGAGGTGCATTGCATCGAATGCATTTGAAGTCGTCCATGCCAGTGAGTTTATCCAGAAGACACATGATTGAATCGTGGCGACGAATACCCGCTGGTAAAACAGGTCAATCGTTGATGATTATTGCCTCACCATCGCGTACCGCGCGATACAGCATGCCTTGCTCCTCAAAGAACTCAACCATTTTTTCCACCGCAGCTGATTCTGGATGATCCGACCTGAAGTGTGGAGCGAAGCAGAAGTCAACAATCCCCAACCCCTCGATAATTACCTCCGGCAGATAGCCGGGGGCGATGTCATCTGGCTTGTCGACAATCTCTACCCCACGCAGCGTTGGCGTAATGACCACAGGGCCAGCACTGTAACCCGCGTAGACAACCTCGTTGGCACGCACCAACGATGGCAACACCTCATCAATACCGCTTTGGCGCATTGCACGCCTCAGCAGAAAAGCGTTTCCTCCAGACACCCAAACTACTTCTACGCCATTCAGTGCGTTCGAGATATCTTCTTCGCCGCTGAACCAATTTCGCAGATCAAGTTCGACAGCACTAAAACCCAGCGAGTGCATATCCGCGAGTTCCCGTTCAACGATACTGCGACGATGGTCGGCGGGCGCATTGTCAGCCGCATTGCAGATAACAATGGCTTTGGTGCCGCCTGACGCCAAATCGACCAGGGATTGAGGATCATTGCCGAGACGATAGGAAGATAGATAAAGACGCATTGGTGAATGATGACACACAGGTGCGGATTTGGTGGCTTTGCGGAGCATGGTTCCCCGGCTATGTCTGAATTGCACCACGGTAGCGAACCTCTTTCACATGAAACCCACGCCGGTCGTCCGACTTCATGGCGCCATCGAGCATCAGGCCAACACGCTCGTAGAATCTACGCCCTCGAATGTTGTCTTCCAACACCCAAACTGTGACTTCTTTGCAACCAAGATCCGCCAGGTGTGAAAGCGCTGCCTGCCATAAGCGCCAACCAACTTCAGTGCCAATGATTTCCTTCATCAAGTAAATAGCTGTGACCTCGCCAACGAGAGGTGCAGCATCGTCGTCTCGACTCCTCGCTGCGTGACAAAAACCGACGATCTGATTCTGATGAACAGCGACGATCGGCCAACTTGACTGGTCGCCCCCTAATACGCGCTCCCAATTCACCGCCCGTCGCGAAGGGTCCAACTCATTTAAATATTCTTCTGGTATCAGGCCGCGATACGCCCATTGCCAAGCACTAACATGAACTTGCCCAATGCCTTCGGCATCGCCAGGTGCTGCGTACCTAATTGATACTTCAGTCATTTGAGCGACACTGAGCGGTCGATGTCATTCTCCATTAGTTTAATCCACCTCAGATCGGCTTTCCCAATTGGCGCCACCTGCGATCGGAACCAGGTTGCAGCGCTCTATGATCTCAATCAACTGTTCCCAGTCTTCCTCTACCTTCCTGTATATCCAGCAGTAGTGATCGGTCTGCCAAAATCGCCGAACCTGTTCCGCTGCCTCCGCGCCAATCAGATCAACCATTGCAAAGTGTTCTATCGGGCACAGCAAGAGGTGCAGGTAAGTTGAGTATTCATCACGGGCACCCTCGGGGTGCCCAACAGGCACCTGTGGATACAACTTGCGAAGTTCAGCGATTGCCGATGCACAATCTTCGTCGCGCCCGGCGAGGAACCAGTGAAGTTGCTCATGCACGTAATCTGCCAGCAGCTGATTGTCGTTCTCGTAGCGCCGCGTACTGAGGGTAAGCACCGGGTGACTGTGTGGCAATGCTCCGTGTTCAACAACTACCCGGTCAGTAAATTGCCATCTTGTTGTATCGACCACCTCGAGAAGAGCCCGAAGACGATCAACGACATCGCCTTCGATTTTCAAGTTGTTTGCGGTGGCTATCTTGATCATTGCACCATGATACAGCCGACAATGTAGCCACCGGCAGATGACTTTGTGTACTACCTTTTTAGTCGTCGAGCATCGAACCGATCACGGTTGCAGCACCGGTGAACGCCAACCCGACTCCAATGGCGAAGACTGTTGCTGATTTTTGAACTCGTGAGACGCCAGCGAGCACCTGTGACGTCTCTTCTGGAATGGTAGCAACCAATGAGCTCTTTAGCGCCGCCAAGTGAGCATGATCGTGTTCGACCGCTTTAGCGACACCAAACGTGGTCTTTGCAGCCCCCCCAACGGTTTTGAGGCCATCGGCCACCGTGCCGACCGATATTCCAACACCGGGGATAGGAACTCTTCTAACCATCACACCGGTTGCTTTACCTGCGGGCTCAGCAAAAGGGCTGGCTTTTGCTCGGCTAACGCCACGCCTTACCTTCGCCATGAACCCGCCAGACTTCTTGATCTCATCAACTCCAGCAGTTGAATCGGCAAGCGAGATAGCCACGGGCGGTTCCGGAATCGGGGCGGCGACGGAAATTCCGTTCTTTGCGTCTCCGATCTGAAATTTGTCGAGCTCCCCGACCAGCCAGTCAACAGTTTCAGTAGTTGTTGCAGCAATCTGGTTCACCTCTCGCTGCGTCGATCTGTTGCCGGCGTAAGCGAATCCGAGACCCGCGGCAGTTATGCCACCACCAATAGTAACTCCATTATCCATGCCCAAATTCCCCTTGGTATGCGCAGATGTCAACTGCAGAAATAATTCAGGCGAGTCCCGATAAGCCCCTGTCAGCCGGTTATCGGTTCATGAAAGTCAATTTGTTACGTTGGAACAGTGGCTTCAAAATCAGCAATTTGCTGTTCCCGATCTGATTAACCAGGAATTATCCCGGTTGAACTTCCCCGCATCACCGTTTTTCCATCCTGATTAACGCACTCAAACGAGAGCGTAACCTTGTTGCCGAGATCGTGGTCACCGAGTACCTCGCTAACCCAGCCAGTGGCAGTTATATCATCGCCAGTGCGTACAATCCTCAGGAACTCAAACTCCATGGTTTGAGCGAGGAAGTTCATGTCTCCTCCAAGCTTGGTTGGAAGCGTCGCCGTAAGCAGGCCATGAACAACATAGCGCCCACTGCGATCTGGCTCAACATGGTGCTGCCCCGCATCACCTGAAATAGTTGCAAACGCACGCACGTCCTGCTCAGTGAATGTGCGACTCCAGGTTACCGGCTCCAAGTTGATCGTCTTCATAATCGATCAATACCCGCGAACATAGTTTCTGCATCACGTCGCCGCGTCGTTGGTGTCACGGACAGACCATTTGGCTCCGGTACGAAAGGCCAGCACGGAACCATCAACGAACGCCACCACTCCAGGTGCAACCCCTTCAATTCTGTCAAACGCCAGTTGGCTGCTTAATGACACTAGTCGAAACGGTCTAACAATCTGAGTCGTCCCACTGTTGAAGTGCGAACCAACGTGATTGACCTCACTCACACCGACTACACGATACCGCCCGTTCTCAAGTAGAACCGCTACACCTTCCGCGCTACCCGCGGATCTTTGACGCCCAAATGCAATCGAATCATCAAGCGTGCGGTAACCATCAGCTGCACCTACGTTTGCACCCGACATCAAATGGACTACACCATCATAGTCGTGCCCACTCCAGCTATAGCGTGCAAGGGATACTGGGGGATTGAATTCACTACCGACCTGTCGCGTGCGAAGGGCTGCACTCGCAATTTCTACGATCATGATTTTCTCCATTTCCTTTAATCAACAGAACATCAAGCAAGCATGGCTTGCGCATTTTCATTTGCAGATTCAGGGAAGGGATCTAGATAAATGGCCGGTCTGATCGCGAACCGAATTTTCCCCCGACAAGAAATCGTCGCCTAGCATGTGCACGAGCGAAGAATGATCGAACTGTGATGTTGTCGATTCGGGAGTTCACGTGATGACCATTATACGTGAAGGATTGAATTACCTGACTCCTCCGCGTACTCGTCCAGCAACCCATATAGGGTCGCGAGATGTCTGCACCACAGATGCATCCCCATGAATTTATCGTTACGACTAACCTCGTGCGCAGGCTAATAGACGAACAGTTCCCAGAATGGTCTACACTGCCGCTGATGAGATGCGGCTCACCGGGTACTGACAACGCTGTGTTTCGTCTTGGCACCGACCTCAGTGTTCGAATGCCACGCGTGGATTGGGCTGTCGCACAGGTTGCTCTTGAAGAAAAGTGGCTACCGATTCTAGCTACGCAGTTACGACTGGATCTGCCTACACCAGTTGCAATTGGTTTGCCAGCCCATGGATACCCCTGGAATTGGTCCGTACATCAATGGATTGAAGGATCCAGCGCAATCGACGCGCCTCCGTCAACCGAGACCGCCATGTGCGATCTCGCCGAGAGACTTGCGGGTTTCATTATGGATCTGCAATCCATTCGTGCGGATGACGCACCTAAGGCAAACAGGGGAGTTCCACTTTCACACAGGTATGCCGGCATTGAAAACTCGTTTGACGAAATGAGCGAGTGGGTTGATGAATCTAAATTGCGTGACGCGTGGACTACCTGCCTAGGCGCCAAAGAATGGGAGCATACTCCGGTGCTGGTACACGGCGACCTACTGCCAGGAAATCTTCTGATGAGCACTGACCAGCTTGTGGCTGTCATAGATTTTTCCGGATTTGGATACGGCGACCCTGCATGCGACTACATAAGTGCATGGGCCATACTCGACAACAAATCGCGCGCATTGCTACGAGTTCTCACAGGTGTAGATGACGCAACATGGAACCGTGCGCGCGGACATGCCATTGGCCAGGCAGTGCAATTTATCCCTTACTATAAACACAGCAACCAACTGGGAGTTGATCGGGCAGTCCGCTCACTCCTCGCAGCAGTCCAAAACCCCGAATTCTACGGGTGGCAATCATGCCTTACCACTACTTTGAACCGC
>CAYTTD010000070.1:0-7592 GCA_964440595.1 uncultured Gaiellales bacterium | reverse complement strand
GTGCCTCAGTGCCACCGGCTGCGCCTGCGTCACCGCCTGCACCGCCTGCGTCACCGCCTGCTCCGCCTGCGTCACCACCTGCTCCGCCACCAGTGTCGCCGCCGGCTCCGCCAGTGTCGCCTGCACCACCGGTATCACCGGCGCCGCCTGTATCACCGCCTACGCTGCCAGTGTCTCCACCGCCAGCCGGCTGCTCTGTCGGGTAATCGAACAGCTTGCCCTGCAAGAGAGCGCCGATCACCGCTGGATTATCAGGAGTCGGTAATCCAGCCTTCCTGCCATAGTAGTAGGCGCCAGGGCCACCCATCGCCCTGACAACCTGCTACATGCCAGTTGAGAACGGATCCCAGAAAACGTTCTTGTTTCGCGTTGCCTTGGCCTCGCTGATCGCAACCGCCTGATCGACTCGCTGAAATATCTTCATGAGCCACTTTGCAGGTCCTCGTGGTTTGAGTCCGCCATATGCGTTGCCTATGGTTGCGTTCAAGCCACGAACCAGATCGTGGTTCACTTTTCCGACGTCAGTCGCAGTCTGGTTCAGCTTTGCGGGAAAGGCAAAGGGCTTGTAGATCAACCGGGATGTGGTCAAAGCCCCTTTGGGTACTAGCCCCGGGCCTGCTGATGTTACCATCATGGTTGTTATTCTCCTTGTGTGCGTGCGCTCCCACAGCGCTGGGGTTTGCTGGATGATGCATAACCGCACACGGCAATCGCCATAGAGAAACTCTATGGGCATCCGTGCCCGGTTACATCCTTGTTTTAGTGGGGGAAGCACGTGCACCAACTGCACTTGATTCCTGTAGCCATTCTCGCCACGGTGGCAACATCTCTCTCACCCATCAGTATGTTGTGGCCCTTTTTTAGCGCTGCCGTTGCCGCCGCAGGCCACCAAACATGCCAGTGATAATCATCTGGGCTAGCCAAGGATTTCGTTCAACGGCCACCGTCGACGCACTTATTCCATCAATTTGTTAGAGTCGTCGTCAGAAAAGAAGAGGCAAGGTCGCTTCTCACCTGCAATCTCCACATTTGGAGTCAGGTTAAACCAAACAGAGTAATGCATGTGGAGTCGCTAAACGATTCCGAATGCATTCATTCTTGGTGGTTGTAGCGACTTTGTGGAGCATTCCAGAGTCGCTTTTTTTCTGACAAGAATTTCCTGGTAACGAACAAGGAGAAGGAACACTGCCTGTTTCCGTACAACAAACAGAGTCGAGAGGTCTGTCATGAAGCAGCGACCTCGACGGTTTGATGATCCTCGCCGCGAACAAAAAACGCGAATCAACGACATGATTCGGGTTCGGGAGGTTTTGTTGATTGATGAGAAAGGCGAGAACCTTGGTGTCAAGACTGCAGATGACGCCAAGAAGTACGCCTGGGATCTAAACCTTGACCTCGTTGAGATTTCACCACAGGCCCGACCTCCCGTCTGCCGTGTAATGGATTTTGGCAAGTGGAAGTACGAGCAGGATATTAAAGCCAAGCAGGCGCGACGAAACAAATCACAGATCACTGTAAAAGAGATCAAGTTTCGCCCCAAGATTGGTGATGCTGACTACATGACAAAATTGAACCACGTCAAGCGATTTCTAGGCGCTGATGACAAGGTGAAGATCACAATCATGTTCCGCGGACGTGAGGTCGTTCATCACGATCTTGGACGCAACATTCTCGATCGGGTCGCCGAAGACATCGAGGGCATCGGCGTCGTTGAGCAGACACCAAACCTTGAGGGGCGCAACATGACCATGTTGCTGGCACCCGCCAAGAAAAAAGATGCAAAAAACGTTGAAAGTACAAGTGCCGAGTCAGAAGGTAGCGACGTCGATGCCGGCGTTGCAGAGTGAGAGGTAAACAGAATGCCAAAGATGAAAACACGCAGCGCTGCAAAGAAAAGATTCCGCGTCAGTGCCAACGGAAAAGTGCGCAGGCGCACAACAAACTCACGTCATAATCTGGGAAAGAAGACCCGAAAGCAGAAGCGTGCGTTTCGTGACGACAGACTCGTAGCGGACTCAGATATGAACTCCGTCAAGCAGATGTTGCCTGGTCAGTTCTGATTCGTATTCAACAGTAAGAGTCCACCCAATTTTTCAAAAGCAGCATGGAGGTAATCTCAAATGGCTAGAGTCAAGCGGTCAGTAGCAGGTCGAAAGAAGAGGCGAACAGTACTTTCTCAGGCTCGTGGATATCACGGCACCAAGAGCAAGGTCTACAAGCGCGCAAAGGAGCAGGTATACAGGTCTATGGCCTATACCTATCGCGATCGCAAGGTCAGGAAGCGCGAATTTAGAAGGCTGTGGGTGACCAGGATAAATGCTGCTGCACGTCAGAACGGGCTCTCATATAACACGTTTATGCATGGCCTCAAAGTTGCTGGTATTGAGCTTGACCGCAAGGTTCTTGCTGATATAGCCGTACATGATGCCAGTGGTTTTTCTGCGCTGGCAGAGACAGCAAAAACCCACCTTGATAACAAGCCAGAGTAACCCAAAGCTGAAGCTGGTCAGAAAGCTGTCCAGCTCTGCAGGACGAAAAAGGCAGGGGTGCTACCTTCTTGAAGGAGAGGACCTGGTTGAAGCTGCTATGTCTGGTGGCGCTGCTTTCAGGTTCGTGTTGATCGATTCAACACGCAGCTCAGGTGAAAGCGCCGGATTGATCGAAAGATTGAGATCCTCCGGCGTCGAGATTCTTCCGGTTGAAGGCGAGCTTCTGGATGAACTGTCACAACTTGGTCATCACTCCCGGTTAATGGCGGTGCTCGATCTGCCCAAGTCTCAAGATCGATCTGTTGACGGAGCAGAGACGTCAGAACCTGCTCTTTATCTCGACGGTCTTAAGGATCCGGGCAACATCGGCACGGTGCTTCGCTCAGCACAGGCGTTCGGCTGTAGGAATATCTTGCTGGGAAAAGGATGTGCCGATCCATATTCTTTGAAGGCCCTGCGTGCGTCGGCTGGAGCTATGTTCGGTCTTCGCATCGTCACAGAAGTCGATTCGGACTCAGCCTGGTTTTCTGGGCGGGAATTGGTCGTGCTGGACGGCGCTTCCTCAGTGTCAATTTCTGACAATCCACCATCACATAACAGCATCATTTGCGTTGGCAGTGAGCGAGACGGTGTAAGTCAGCAGATTTGCGATCGAGCCGATTCGATTGTTTCAATACCGATGGAGGCTGGTGAATCGCTGAACGCGGGTGTCGCGGCTTCTATCGCTCTTTGGGAGATGTTTCGCAAGTCCCGCGCTCAGAATTCAGCATGAATTGCCACCTTGTGGAAGGATAATCGCCATGCCTGCATCGACATACCTGATAGCTCACCGCGGCCTTAGTGCTCACTATCCAGAAAACTCAATGGCTGCATTCGCTGAGGCGCTTCCACATTGCAAGGTACTTGAGGTTGATGTGCGCGCAACAAATGACGGTGTGCTGGTGTGCCACCATGATCGTACGCTGGAACGAACACATGATTTCACCAGCCACATCGGTCAGATGGAGTGGAAGGATCTTGCCAACCTAACTCCTGGTGTGCCCCGGCTCGAGGATGTGCTGGAGGCGTTCGGTGCTGATCGAGGTTTTGTGCTTGACGTAAAGATCTCGCGTCCTCGAATGATCGATAAGCTGGTCAAGACTGTTGATCAATTCAACATTTCATGGGACACCGCACGCTATCTCAGATCTGGCAAGCCGATACCGCCCGGCTATGCGGTTTTTGAATCGCGGCAGCCAGAGCTATTGCAGTCATTCCGTTCCAGAACCGGTGCCGGTTGCCTGGAACTTGTCTCATCATCTGCTTCTGAGCGGGAACTTCTTGTTACGGCGCCTCTAATCACCGCATATGCCCAAGGCGTTGTAATACCCGATGCATTTGTGTCTCGTTCTCTTTTGAAGGTTCTCAGGCTTTGTCGGCTTGGGAGCTATGTCTACACAGTCAACGACCAGGGACGATTGGATACCTTGCGCGAGATGGGCGTCACTGCGGTATTTACAGATGACGTGAAAAAGCTATCGTAGCTGTGGACTATGGTATCGTCACGCATTGATTATTTACCGATGGAGGTTCAGATGAAGGCTGTAATGAGCACGAGCGAAGGCGACATCACATTCGAGTTGTTTGCTGATGATGCTCCCAAGACCGTTGAAAATTTTACGACTCTTGCACGCAAAGGGTTCTATGACGGGCTTGTGTTTCACAGGGTGATCAAAGACTTCATGGTTCAGGGGGGATGCCCTGAGGGCACTGGTCGTGGAGGCCCAGGCTACACATTTGAAGACGAGTTCAATCCAAATCTGATTGTTCGGGGCGCGCTTGCAATGGCGAATGCCGGCCCTAACACCAACGGCAGCCAGTTTTTTATCGTAACCGCTCAAAGCTGCCCTTGGCTTGATGGTAAGCACACTGTGTTTGGCAATGTCGTCGACGGAATGGATGTCGTCGATCGCATTGAAAATGCGGAAACAGACGGTATGGATCGTCCTGTGGAAGACGTGATGATCGAGAAGCTGACCGTTGAAGAAGGCGTAGCAGCATCCTGATCAAAACGCTGCCCGTTTTGTATTTGGGTTGCTCTTGCCATGCTCGTGGCAAGAGCAACGGGGTTATACCGAACCGTTCTCCAAGGTCTCCGAGATACCGGTAAGACCGTCTTGAACGGATCTTGAGGTCGCAGGTTCAAACTTCGCTGTGAAGTGCCTGAGAACTGGTGCTGCGTAAGTCATGCGAAGCCCGACAACCTGTTGTGGATCCATAGCTATTCTGGCAAGCGTGTCAGAGACGTACTCCAGATGAGTATGGGTGTAAGTTCGACGCGGAACAGCCAGCCTGAGAAGCTCAAATTCGGGGTGGCGGTTTTCGCCGGTTTGCGGATCTCGTCCCATCATGTTTGAGCCGATTTCGACACCTCTTATCCCTCCCTCAACGTAGAGGGAACAGCCAAGAGCCTGCGCAGGGAATTCGCTCGGCGGAATATGCGGCAGCATTCGACCGGCATCAATGTAAACCGCGTGGCCGCCGGACGGCTCGATGATTGGAACTCCCGCGCTCACCAGGTTGTCAGCCAGATGTGCTACCTGCGATATTCGATACTCGAGATACTGCTCGTCGAGCACCTCTGTCAGTCCAGTTGCCAGAGCATCAAGGTCTCGCCCAGCCAGGCCGCCATACGTGGGGAATCCCTCAAATACGATGGCGCGTTCGGCTAACCGTGCAAACACAGATTCGTCCCTAACGGCAATGAATCCGCCAATGTTGACCAAGCCGTCTTTCTTGGCGCTCATCAGCACTACGTCTGCGCAGCTGCACATTTCCCGAACAATGTCTGCGATCGTCTTGGTTGCGTAGCCTGGCTCTCGAGATTTGATGAACCAGGCGTTTTCGGCAAAGCGTGCCGCGTCTAGTACAAACGGTACACCAGCCCGCTTGGCAACCCGAGAAGCTGCATGAATATTTGCCATCGACACCGGTTGCCCGCCCCCGGTGTTATTTGTGATGGTCATCAGCACAGCAGAAACAAGTCCACTGTTCTGACCGGTCAATGCCTGCTCAAGCCGATCGATGTCGATATTGCCTTTGAAAGGGTGTCGAATGCGAGGGTCCTGAGCCTGCTTGCATGGCAGATCGATAGCCTTTGCGCCGGTGATTTCGACATGTGCACGCGTCGTATCAAAGTGGCCGTTGCTGATTACAGTGCCACCCTGCCTGAGCAGCATTCCAAAATAGAGGTGCTCAGCCGCTCGCCCTTGATGAGTCGGCAGAACAAAAGGCAGACCCATAACCCTTTGAACCGACTCTTCAAAACGCTCAAAGCTTCGACTGCCGGCATAACTTTCGTCGCCTCGCATCAATGATGCCCACTGTTCGCTGCTCATGGCGCCGGTTCCCGAGTCTGTCAAAAGGTCAATGGTGACGTCCTGAGCTCGCAGGTCAAACAGGTTGTACCCTGTCTGCCTGATCAGATCCTCCCTCTCTCGACGTGTAGTACGCCTGATTGGTTCAACCATTTTGATTCGGAAGGGTTCGGGCTCTCGCATACAGACCAATTTATCACCTGCTCGGGTGACGACACGTCGCACGCCCCGCACATTGATGTAGCATCGGCTCTATGTCACGCAAAACGGTAATTCTCGGATATGCAAGAACTCCAATCGGTCGTATGCTGGGCGGTCTATCGACGGTGCCAGCCGTTGAGTTGGGGGCCCAAGCCATCGTTGCAGCAATGGTGAAAACCAAGGTAGAGGCCGACCAGATTGAGCACGTAATCATGGGGCACGTTCTTCAGGGCGGTTGTGGTCAAATACCATCAAGACAGGCCGTAATTCGTGCAGGTTTGCTAGTAGAAACCACCACCGAAACCATCAACAAAGTTTGTGCGTCGGGCCACAGGGCAGTGACTTTGGCAGACATGATGATTCGATCAGGGCAGCACGATGTGGTTGTTGCTGGTGGCATGGAGAGTATGAGCCAGGCACCACACGTTCTTCAGGGCCTGAGAAACGGTCAAAAAATGGGGGATGCAAGCTTGGTCGACCTGATGATTCACGACGGGTTGACTGACCCGTTCAATGGTCATCACATGGTTGTGAATGGAGCTGAGGTAGCCGAAAAGCTGCAAATTTCACGTGAGGCACAGGATGAGTGGGCGCTACGAAGCCATATGCTTGCCACCGAGGCATCTGAATTCTTGGCTGGTGAAATCGTGCCTGTGTCAGTGCGCAACAGAAAGAGCACCGTTGATGTCAATGCAGATGAGTCAGTGCGTCCCGATACCACCATTGAGCAATTGGCAGCGTTGAAACCAATCATGAAGACCGACGGAACGACTACGGCAGGAAATGCTCCCGGCGTAAATGACGGCGCGGCCGCGCTGGTGCTGGCATCCGAAGAATGGGCCAAAAATGCAGGTATCGAACCACTGGCTTCAATCCGCGGCCATGCCTATGTTGCAACCGATTCTCCTTGGCTCGCGCTGACACCTGGTAGGGCAACGTTGGCGCTTTTGGAAAAAGAGAATCTAAGCGTTGAAGACATTACGCGGTTCGAATTTAACGAGGCATTCGCGTCTGTGGCTGTGCACAGCGTTGAGCTCTCGGGCGCGCCCGTTGACCGCGTAAACGTCAACGGAGGGGCAATCGCAATGGGGCATCCGATCGGAATGTCTGGCACCAGAATAATTGGGACACTTGCTCGCGAGCTCGCCCGAAGTGGTGGAGGTCTTGGTGTTGCCGCGATCTGTTCCGGCGGAGGTCAAGGCGACGCTCTGCTGATTGAGGTCTAGCGGCCGCCGGAGGCCACCGCCCCGGGCCACCGGGGACGCGCCGTCAACATCGTGCAACATTAGCCACCGCATCCGGGCAAGAATCCAAAGCGGACGACGAACCTGCGGGAATTTTCTTTCAAATATTTCGGCGGACGTGACAAACCATAACGAGATGAGCCACGGGGTTAGCGATGGCGTTACACGCATTGGGATCAACTGCGAATATTCGTACTGCACCATTGAACAGCATGATTTTGGGTCAGGCGGCTGCACCTGCAAATGACCCGGAGTTTGATGCATGGGGCAAGGCAGACTTTGCGTCTGCATGGGCAGGAAAA
>CAYTTD010000069.1:0-7622 GCA_964440595.1 uncultured Gaiellales bacterium | reverse complement strand
TGAGCGGTTGAACGACAGGTGGAGTTGGTGCTGGCGCGGCAGCGGCTCCCCCAGCGGAAACTGATTGTTGCCCCTGAACTGCCTGCACAACCGGTGCTGGATATGAAACATTTACGTTGATGTTGATCGGGGTGCCCTGCGGCGCAACTGCCGCTGTCGTAGGACCGCCCGCCTGAACGGTTTGTCCAGAGACGTCAACCTGTGGCACAGGAGCTGCATACATAACCTGTTGCGCAGGCATCACCTGAACTGGCATTACTTGTGTTGGCTGCAGCTCAACCGGCATCTGATACTGCATCTGGGCGTCGACCTGCGGCAAGGTCTGCACGCCTACCATGTAGGTAGTCATCTATCTATTCCCCCTCTTGCAAAGCAGCGCTAAAGAAGGTTTGCTGACCCGACAGATCTGAGAATCCCTCAATCCTCTGGCAGTTGAATCTGTCTGATCACGATCGGCAAATCTGGCCAACCTTCTACTGCACTTACAAACAAATGTGCATCACAAACAGATATCGTGCAAGGGGGGTGTGATACCTGCTGGATCGGGGTATGAATTCAAGATGGCCGAACCACGTAGAAATCCCCTGCAAAGAACCCATTCCTCTTCCAATCCGGTTGTACCTGTTACGCCTGCGGTGGTGCCGGTTTTACCGCAGGAACGATCGTGGACCGCTGAATCGGATCTTTATGAGTACATCGCCAGCAGAGGGTTTCACTTCCCAAGGGAAGTTGTATCCCGGTACCTGCTGGCACTCCTGACTCGTCCATTTGTGATGTTTTCCGGGATATCCGGCACCGGCAAGACCAAGCTGGCTCTCCTTGTTGCCGAGTACTTTGCCCATGCGCCCGGCACTCAGGCTTATCGGTGGGAGCGGCCCGACGATACCGACAAGGAGTTTTACATCCCGATCGATTCAGTCACACTGCGCAGTGGAACTCTCTCGCCATCCTCCAATCAGTTTGATTACTTTCATGTAGAGCTCGGCACCACGGGAACGATCACTGCAAACATCACCAACACTCTCGGCGCTCACGGCGACATGTCTTTGCGTGTTCAGAACATGATCATTGGCGGAGAAAGACAATTGACCGTTGCGATACCAGTGGCGGTCAGACGAGCGTTTGAAGAGACCGGTGTGGAATCTGGCGACTATCTGAAGTTCACCATTCAGGAGGAGTTCAAGAGGTTCAAGGTATCTCTGTTTAGACCTGACAGGCAGCCGGTCAGTGAGCTGCCCGAAAACCGATACGCATTTGTCAGCGTGAGACCAAGCTGGGACGACCATCAGGCATTGCTAGGGTATTGGGATCAGATCCATGAGAGGTATGTTCGAACACCGATGCTTGAGCTGTTGCTCAGGGCTGATCGCGAGGTAAAACAGGCAGCAATTGACGGTCGGCACCCGGCTCCTTACTTTGTCATTCTTGACGAGATGAACATCGCCAAGATCGAGCATTACTTCTCAGACTTTCTTTCGGCCTTGGAGTCAAGACGCTATGACAGTGACGGAAGTATTCGGCAAGAGCCGCTGTTCCTGCATGACGCTGATTCAAAGTCTGTGACCTGGCTTGATGAACAGGGTGTCGAATACCAGATTCCAAGGACGATTGATATTCCAACAAACATCATGTTCACCGGTACCGTCAACGATGACTATTCGACCTACGACATCAGCCCCAAGGTGCTCGACAGAGCAAACGTCATGTACTTTTCCGCTGTCGACTTTGAACGTTTTCTCGGATTGGTTCCTACTGGTGAGCAAGCGTCACCATTTGAGATTCCAGCCGACAAAACTACCAGGCTGTCTCTGGGTACGCTGGATCTTGGCAGTCAGAAAGACAGCCAGGAGCAGAGGGACGATCTTCTGCCGCTGCTTGAGATAAATGAAATTCTCAGACCGGTTGGGATGCACTTCGGCTATCGAGTGCTCGGAGACATCGCTAACTACCTACGTGCAGCAAAGGATTGGTGCGGTGATAGTCCTTTGCTTGTGAATGCCGTGATTGACGTTCAGATCCTTCAAAAGGTACTGCCCAAACTGTTCAAGATGGAGGACGACAGAAGCGGAGTGCTGGCGACGCTCCTTCACTACGTAACCTGGGGCTGCCTCCCAGAGGCGGTACCAAACGCCAGAGAGCTACTGATGACCATCAGCGTTGACGGTCAAGACAACGCAACCGTTGTTGGTGACGATGCCGTTGAGGTAGAAGCCAGGTTTCCAAGGTCTGCAGGCAAGCTGTACTGGATGCTTTCAAGCCTAGATCAGGGATGAACACCTTGGTGAGATGCTCGCGATTTCCATTGGTGGTGGCTGTTGCGCTGGGTTTGACTGGTGCGTTTGGTGTGACCGCATACACAGCGAGTCCTGATGCAGTGCTTCGGCAGATGAAGTCGGAAACAGATGTACTTGAGAAAGAACTGGCAGAAAAACGTGAGGTGCTGGGTGCAGCGTCACTCGACGCGAGTCAGTCACAAGCCGACCTGATACAAGCCAAAAAAGCTCTCGGTGAAGTTGAGGATGTGGTGAGCTATTTCGCCCAGGATGCCACTGAGGGCTGGCTTGATGAGTTCGAGGAAGAAAGCAAGATGAACGACAATGTGTTGGAGAATGCAACCAGGGACACCTCTGAGGTCCAAACCAGACTCCTGGACATTGAGAGGCGGATGGGTGCTCTTGAGACAGCTTTGAAGGGCCAGCAGGCAACAGATCGTGGCGAAGGAAACTCGTTTCCGACCACTGGTTGGGGTGGATCGGGCACGACTTCGGTCAGCGCAGAAAAAATCGATATGTATCTCGAATCAAAGGGTTCACCGATGGCCGGAAGTGGTGAGGATTTCATGCGTGCTGGTTATCGATGGAACATTGATCCGCGCTTTGTGATTGCGATCGCTGGTGCAGAAAGTTATTTTGGTGTGATTACCTGCGCGAGCCACAACGCATGGGGTTGGGCGTGTCCGAGCTCACCTGTTGCCTTTCGCAGTTGGGGTGAAGGAGCCTTTACGGTTGCCAAGGGGCTTCGTGAAAATTACCTGGATGAGGGGCGCACAAGCGTTGTGCGTGTCCACTCAAAATACGCACCCGTGGGTGCTGCAAACGACCCAAATGGTCTAAACTATTCGTGGGCGAACAACGTAGCCAAATTCCTTGTTGAACAGGGTGGAAATCCAAACAACATTTCTGGCCCGAGAGTGGCGGGCGCAGCCGAATCAGCGCTGGATTGAGGGCTACCAGGTGTTGTCCAGGCCACGCATTGGCCGCAAATAATCAAATACCGCCTGAAATCTGTGAATCCGGGTTGTGAACCACCTCGACAATCAGGTGGATGGAGATGGGACTCCGCAAAGCCGTAAGCCGATTTTTCGCAATCGCATTTACGTGCATCGTGTGCGCGTTACTTGGTGCTGCCTGCAATGGCTCGTCAAGCGCCGAGGCCGACAGCGTTGATCCAGGGCCACCTCAACATGGCGGAACGATCGTCTTTGCGATGGCAAAAGAACCAGCCATCATAAATCCGTGGCTGGCCCAAGGTGCTCAGTTCATTACATGGATGCTGATCGACGGTGTAAATGATCCCTTTATAACGTTGGATGAAAATGGCGAGTGGCAACCGGTGCTTGCTGAAAAGGTGCCGACACAGATGGATGGTTCCGTATCCGACGTTGCTGGAAATACGGTTGTCGAATTGGACATCAGAAAGGAGGCACACTGGTCTGACGGCGTGCCGATCACTTGTGACGATCTTGTATTCACGTGGCAAACGGTGGTAAATCCGAAGTACCAGCTATCAAACAGGCTGGGATGGCAAAACATCTCAGATATTGATTGCGATGGCACAAAGAGGGCGGTCATAAAGTTCGATGGCCGCTACGGACTCGTGCTGAGTCGAATACTTGCCTACGGACCATTGCCGGCGCACGAGTTGAAGGGGAAGGATTTCAACACATACTGGAACGAGAAGTTCACCGTCAGCAGTGGTGCGTTTCTCTTTGACCGATGGGATCGCGGCGTACAGGTAGTGCTTAAAAGAAATCCCGACTATTGGAACGCAGGAAAGAATGATCTTCCTTATGCGGATCGCGTCATCTTCAGGTTCGTTAAAGACGCAAACACATTGAAGATGCAGCTGCGAATGACAGAGTCGGACATTGCAATGCTGCCAGCAGATACAAACCTTGTTGAGGAGTTGAAGGCAACACCAGGCATCAGCTATCAGGTTGTTCCAGGTGCAGTTGTAGAGCTTCTGACCATGCAAACGAAAAACCCACCTCTCGACGACGTACACGTGAGACGTGCCATCGCACATGCCGTTGATCGCGACATGATTGCGAAGGTCGTTCTGAAAGGAGTGGTTGAGCCAATTCAGTCACCGATGGTGCCAACCCAGGAAATCTGGCGGTTCAATGAGTACGCAAAATACCGCCCGAACTACGAGAAGGTCGAAGCAGAGCTGAAGTCGGCTGGATGGACGCGAAAGGATTCAAAGAGCTATTGGACCAAAGGTGGCAAGGAGCTTGAACTGCGCTGGGTTGCAGCGGCAGGAAGCATGCCGTTTCGTGTTCGTACTGCACAACTGGTTCAGGAGCAACTACGCCAGGTTGGCATCAAAACCGAGATCTCGATGATAATGCCGGAAGTGCTCTATGGTGATGTGGCGCCGCGTGGTCACTATCACCTTGGCGAGTGGTCAGAACAGACCGGTGTTGAGCCAGAGCCAGGGTTGCTGTTTACGTGCAGTCAGATTCCAAAGCATCCCCAGTGGGCGGGTAAGAACCGATATCGTTACTGCAACCCTGATCTTGACAGACTGATTGCGCTGGCTGAGCAGGAGCCGTCCTTGAAGAAGCGGGCGCAGCTCATTCGACAGATCGACGCGATAGTCGCGGATGATCTGCCAGTCATTCCCTTGTTTCAGGCTCCTGACACGGTTGCATGGATCAACAAGGTTCACGGGGTTGTACCTAACGGTCAAAGCGGTCATACCTGGAACATGGAAAACTGGTGGGTGAGCCAATGAATGCTCTTCTCATCCGAAGGCTCGCCGGCCTCCTGCCAACGCTTGTGGCTACGAGCGCGTTGATCTTCGCGATTCTCTCTCTCGGACCAAGCCCCCTCGCCT
Organism: uncultured Gaiellales bacterium; assembly: GCA_964440595.1. Classification (GTDB taxonomy): domain Bacteria; phylum Actinomycetota; class Thermoleophilia; order Gaiellales; family SKUG01; genus CAYTTD01. The sequence continues at coordinate 2,504 of CAYTTD010000069.1, read as the reverse complement.
TGATGCAGGAGTTTGGCAACATGAGCGCCGAAGACCTCGCTGCAATTGCCAAGCGCTATGGATGGGATCAGCCGCTGTGGAAACAGTATCTGCACTGGCTGGGAGGATTCCTGACCGGTGATCTTGGCATGAGCGTTCGCACGCTTTCGTCAGCTTCAGACCTGATACTTCCACGCCTGCCGCTGACTCTTACGGTGGCGGCTTGCGCCATGATGCTCTCCATTGCCATAGGCGTGCCGGTTGGAGCATGGGTGGCAGTTCGTCGTTACAGCGGAGTTGATTACTTTGCCACGCTTGTGAGTCTGGTGATGATGGCGAGTCCTGCATTCTTTCTGGCGCTGGTATTGCAGATCGGTGCTGTGTGGCTACGCGACACAACTGGCGGGGTTGTTGTGTATGCAAGCGGTGTTCCCGAAGACGGGGGAACGCTTCTGGAGTGGATTCAGCGACTTACGTTACCAATACTGACGCTGTCACTTACACACATTGCAATGTGGGTAAGGTACCAACGCTCCGAGCTGATACAGGTGCTCTCTGGTGAATACATCAAGTGTGCACGGGCGAAGGGATTACCCGGTCGTACGATCCTGATGCGTCACGCCATGCGAAATGCCGTGCTGCCGCTCATAACACTCGCAGCAATTGACCTGGGAAAGCTTGTAGCGGGCGCTGTGATTGTTGAATCGGTATTTGGTCTTCCCGGCATTGGAACACTGCTGTTGGACTCGGTCAACGGTCATGACACAGTAGTGGTTCTTGACATCCTGATGATGGTTGCAATCGCAATGGTTCTAAGCAACACGCTCGCTGATCTTCTATATGGCACTCTTGACCCGCGGGTAAGGGAGGCCTGAACTAATGGCAACCTCCGTTGGAACAAAAAAGATTGCCGGGCGACTTCCGTTCAGCCGAAAACAGACGCATGATGCAGAGCAAACGATTGCGGCTTCAGGTAGGGGAGAGTGGAGCCTCTTCTTTGAGGCGTTTCGCGATCATAAGTCGGCGTGGTATGGCTCGATAGTTCTGTCGGCAATGGCAATTTCTTGCCTGGTGTTGCCTTTTGTCTTACCGTGGACTCCTACCGAGATTGACTTCGCACTGCTAACCGCCACCGGGCCATCCGCAAGTCACCCTCTCGGCACAGATATGTTGGGCCGCGACGTACTGGCAAGGTTGTTATCTGCCGGCCGTATATCGCTACTGATAGGAGTGATGGTTGCGCTGATCGCAGCCGCTATCGGTGCCGTCACGGGTTTGATCGCTGGCTATTTCAGAGGAAAAGTTGATGAGGTGATCAGTTGGTGGATAAATGTTTTGATGACAATCCCGTCACTACCTCTTTTGATTGCAATTTCATCGGTCGCGGCGAGCGAAAATTCATCTGCGGCAACTATATTCAAGGCGGTGCCGCCGGAGTGGCGCATAATCATAATCATGAGCCTGCTGGGGTGGATGGGCATTGCCCGCATCGTGCGAAGCCAGGTGTTGTCGCTTCGCAAGCGAGAGTTCGTTGAGGCGTCTGTGGCGCTTGGCGCTTCGACACACCGTGTGCTTTTTGTTCATATCCTTCCCAATACGATTTCGGTGCTTGCCGTGTTCACGACCTTGACCGTGTCAACGGCAATAATCGGTGAGAGTTCTCTGAGCTTTCTTGGGCTTGGCGTAACGCCACCGACTGCAACCTGGGGCAACATGCTGCTTGAAGCTCGGGACGTATTCACTGCCGTGAACTACTGGTGGCTCACATGGCCTCCAGCGATAATGATTCTGATCACTGTTCTTTGTGTGAACTCTGTCGGTGACGGAATGCGCGATGCATTTGATCCCTCTAGTCGTTGATTGTATGGCGGTATCACGGAACGTTAGGCGCGGCCACTTCAATCACCATGGGAGCGTAGTACTTCCCGGGTCGGGTTGAGATCTTGCTACGTAAACCAAACCGCAGGTTCGCCGATCCATCGGTCATCTCGTGCGTTGTAATCTCAGCGATTTTCGCTGTGCCGCCTGATGAGTTTGCAGAAACGTTCTTCCAATAGGTGCCATCCGTTTTTGGACAGGTTGCGTTGGTTGTCCAGACTGCGGCCGCGCTGCCACCAACCGTTCTCAGGCAAGCACCGAACATGCTGGTGCCGGCAGTATCCCAATCAGTTACGCCGTCCGCATAGTTCGAGATCTGGCCATTGACTCCGCTGTGTTCTCTCACTATCAGCGCGTCGCCATCTTTGCTGCCTACCATCACAAAGCCGCCGTCACCGGCATCTGCCATATCATGGACCACGTCGGAGCTGTCTGTCGTTACATCCTGCTGACGGTAGCCATCGGTATCGTAGGAGGTATCCCACGATCCGTCATACTTCAGCTTGCCGACCATTACGTCTGAATCCTGCGCGTTCTCATTCATGTTTCCTGAGATGGAAATGCGATCCTGTTCAGGTGCAATGGAGATGCCCCTGGTGACGTTCTTTGCTGATACCGACGTTATTCGATAGCCCGTTGAGTTAAAC
>CAYTTD010000068.1:0-7671 GCA_964440595.1 uncultured Gaiellales bacterium | reverse complement strand
CCGGTATCAGCGAGGATCTCCATGATGTCGAGCCGTCGCACAACGCTGTCATTGAGCATGTAGGTCGACTCACCGCCCCGCTCAAGCACACGCTTGATTGAAATCTCTTCATACGGCAGATCCAGCCGTCCCTCACCCGAGTTGTCGAGAACGATTTCAACTTCGGCAAACTGCGCTGCCTTGGTAGTTGGACTGCCAAGAAACAGTACGTCCTGGCCGCTCTCTGCGCGCAGACCGGACGGCGGCGCGGAGCTCATGACCCACATCAAGGCATCAACGATGTTGCTCTTTCCACTACCGTTTGGCCCAACGATTACTCCGACGCCAGGTTCAAAGGTCATCTCAACCCTGTCGGCGAAGCTTTTGAAACCTTTCATCGAGATGCGCTTGAGATGCATCAAACCTTCCCTTCACTTGCAGTCAACCGCTCGAGAAGTGATTTTGCGGCAACTGTCTCCGCAACCTTCTTTGAACGACCAACACCCAACTCTGATGCTCCTGAAATCCCGGGAATACCCGCTCTAACAGTGAAATGCGGATCATGGTCGGGCCCTTCCACAGACACCACCTCGTAAGTTACCGACCTACCGCGCTCCTGAGCATATTCCTGTAGACCACTCTTTGCGTCAGTTCGATTATCCATGGCGAGCATGATGCTGTCGCTGAATGCTGCAACCACCGAGGGGCAAACAGCGTCAAAACCAAACTCGAGAAATGCGGCTCCGATCACTGATTCCGTGACCGCTGCCAACACTTTTTCAGAGGTGGTTAGATCCTCGAATGGAGCTCTACCTCCCTGCTCAACCAACTGTTCGCAAACTTCGAGCATCGCATCGCCTAGACCTGCTGAACGCGCTACCTTCGCACAGGTTTGACGCGAGACCACTGAAGCGCGCACACGCGACAGTTCGCCTTCCGACGACTCAGGATACTTTTCAAATAGTGCTTGCGTTACTGAAACACCCAACACGGAATCGCCCAAAAACTCCAGTCTTTCAAACGATGCTGACCGATCATCGACCCACGCCGGATGAGTAAGCGCCTGTTTTCGGATATCAGTAGGCAGTCGATCCAGCAGATCGCGTAACGGATGCATCTATCACCTCTTAGGCCCCGGGTCTAGTAGGTGGTCGGGATTACCTCGCGCCCCTTGTAGGTCTCACAGGTCGGACACATGTGGTGAGGCCGCTTGGGCTGCTGGCATTGAGGGCATGAATGCGTTACCGGCATTGCGAGACGGGTCTTTGATGTGCGCCTTTTATCGCGCCGTGCTTTTGAAGTTTTTCGCTTGGGAACAGCCATTTGAGGGATGATATCAGGAGTCAAAGGATCTTTGGAGCGGTAAGCGACTCACGCGGCTCTTTTTCTAAAAAAGATTGGCTCTGTCTGCGCCTTCAATTCGCCAAAAACGTGCAGATAGTCATCTATGTCAACCATTGTTGCGGGCCACTCGTTTTCTACAAAAATTGGTTCGAGAACAGACCAGAAGCGTCGAGCTGGCCCATCGTCATGCACGTTTACAGGCAGGGCAGATCGATCAAATGAAACAGCCAGCACAAGAGTGGGGTGCTCCATCTGCCCTGGAATGAACCAGATGAACTCCCAACATTCGGCAACGTACCCTTCCTCTGCGCAGACCAAAGAAATCTCATTTCGCATCTCAACTGGCATTGGCTCTGCGGGAAATCCGACCATTACCTCAGCCTGTTCTCCAATGCGCATTGCACCGGTTCCTGAGACGTCCTCCGCCAATCCTTGAACCCATTGAGGCGGCATGTAAAACGCCTCTTGCGTGCCAGGATTCACAACAGCTCCAGGGACGGGAGGCTGGTTGGCAAACATCGGGAAAAGGTCTTGAGCGCTCATCGCAATGTAGCCGGCACCTTCGCCGTAGTACGCAGCCAACGCGCCTTCGTCCGTAAAGAGCGGAACTACCACCCCGCCATCCTCATCAGCAAGCGTTAGAAATGAGACCTCCATCTCTGCCTGAAGAACTACCTTGCCATCATCACCCGCATAATTGGGAGGTTGCTGTTCTTTTGGTACGGGCACAAGAAGCGTGGAAGCAACGACGCTTCGAACTACTGCCTCTCTTGTCTCGTGCGAATCACCGTCGCCGTGAAAGCGATTGATTGCCCGAATCAACCTCTCGTTCTCAATGAACACGTGTGACGCTCCGCCAACTCGCTGGTCGTCACGATCAAATTCAGACACTTCGCAGGCTCCCCTCATTACTGACGCAGTGGTGCCTGAAGTTTTTCGGCAGATGCGGGGCTAACCTTTATGAATCGAGCTCACTCACGTCAATTTCCTTGAGCTTGTCCCACCTCGAATCACCGGTTTCAGGCACGCAATCACATGTCGTTTGATTCAGGTTTGCTCCGCACTGTGGGCACAGCCCTTTGCAGTCGTCAACACAGAGCAGTCGTTGAGGAAATTCAAGGCCCATGGCTTCCTGCGCCCAGGCGTTCACATCCAACACGAGGTCGTCGTCAACAAAATCGCTCTTCAGCTCATCATCGCTGCTGGCAGGGTCGTGAATTTCGCGGGCATCTACGGATACAACCAGGCGGGCTGTTTCAAGACATCTGGCACACGGCCCCTCAAGCACAGCTTTGAACCGCAGGCGCATGCTGTGCCCCTGATGCATCGCATTCACATCGACTGTTGCCTTGATGTCGCCCGAAACCGGAGTGTAGTCAAATCCAGCCTGACGGTATGGCAACAGATGCAGATCCATCTCCTCGGTATGCGCCTGCCCGGGAAGGATCCGCAAATCGCGGATGTTCAAAACCTCTGTCACTTTGACCTAATGGTCTCGCTACTCGACTGGAGAAGCATTTCTTGACGCGAGGCGATCACGGCTGCGCCTGACAGCCGAGAGGAACTTGTCGAGATTTGCCTCGAGCGTTGAGAAGATCTCGTCTGCGTAGTCCTCTGCTCCGTGGCGAACTTCGTTGCCGCGTTGCTCTGCGTCGCTGAGAATGTGGTCGGCCTGCTCGTGAGCCAGGCGTACAACCTCTTCCTGACTTGCCAGTTCTTCGGCCTTGTCACGTGCCTCCTGTATCAGACGCTCTGCTTCACGCTTTGCCTCAGCAAGCATGTCGTTGCGCTCATTGACTATCCACTGCGCCTGCTTGACCTCCTCGGGAAAGCTGTTGCGCATCTGGTCGAGGATGTCGTAGATCTCCTCGCGCTCTATTCGTACAGTGTCAGTTAGCGGCACCGTCTTTGCATTGTGGATCAGGTCGTCGAGCTTCTGAATCAGCACCAGGACATCCATGTCGTCTCTTCTCCACCCTTTTCGGGATTGATTTAGTTGTCAGTTTCTTTGAGCTGCGCCGAACAGCTCTGTCAACCTCTCAGCGACTTGCGGAGTCACGTATCGGGATACGTCGCCGCCGAATGCTGCGATCTCACGTACACCGCTTGAGGAAACAAAACTGTACTGCGGAGAGCTCATCAGAAACACCGTCTCGATATCGGGGGCAAGCCCTCGATTCAGGTGCCCCATCTGGAGCTCCCACTCGAAGTCGGATATGGCGCGTAACCCTTTGACCATGACCGTTGCGCCTTTTGTACGGGCGTAATCGACCACGAGCGAAGAGAACACGTCAACCTCGACGTTCAAGCAGTCCTTGAGGGATTGTTGCAGGAATTCACAGCGCTCTGCGTCGGTCAATAGAGGAGATTTGTGCTTTGGGGCCCGAACAATGGCCACAATTGTCCTATCGAACAATTTGGAAGCTCTGCGAATGATATCGACGTGTCCAAGTGTTGGTGGGTCATATGTTCCCGGACAGATTGCAATTCGTTCTTGTCTCATACCTGCGTCTTCTCTTCCTCAATCTTTGCCAACAGGTGAAGGCCTGGAGTCGGCTGCTTCAGGATACCAATGGCGGTGTCACCGTAACGGCGCACCCCCATGGATTCCAGGCCCCACGTTTCAGCAGCCATGTCGACCAGGCCCGAATGACGTGTCGCTACCTCGAGCACCACAGTAGTACGACCGTTAAATAGTGATGGTAGCGCTTCCGAAAGACCTCGAATGTGCTCCTCGGTCTTCTCATACGGAGGATCGATGAAAATCAGATCGAATCGTTGAGAGTCTGTGGAAAACTGGCCAATCGCCTTTGCAATGTCGGCATGCACGATGCGGACGGTTGGAGCAAGATCGTCGTCACCTGAAACGGTTGCATGAACGTTTCGCCTTACCATCTCAGCGGCACGCCGGTCTATTTCCACAAGCACAAGTGATGAAGCTCCTCTGCTTACTGCCTCAACACCAAGGGCCCCTGTCCCCGCAAATGCATCGAGAACGCTTGCGCCCTCAATATCACCAAGTATTGAGAAAAGCGCCTCACGGACACGGTCACTGGTAGGACGCACGTCTCGACCACGCACTGGCCCAAGACGCCTCCCCTTGTATCTGCCGGCAATTACACGCACCGGCGGATCATATAGATGATCAGCCCTTTACCGACCCGCTGTCGGCGTGCTCACTAATGGCGAACTGAAAGGCCGACCAGGCGCCACCAGATGATTCAAATGTGCGATAGATCTGCCAGGAAGTCATTATGTCTTCGCGATCTCCGCGAATTCTTTCCCACTCTCTGAAGCTCGGCATCCTTCCTGTCCTCGTCAGAAATTCTGCACCATGCTGTATCGATCTAATCAGGCGCTCATCACGCGTGGGCGCGTCGTATCCGGCCTCACGCAGAGCATCTTCCCAAGATCCAAACGTCCGCACAAAAACACTGCGCCCAGGCATGATCCCCCTGCGCGACTCAAGGTCAGCTGGCTGCGGTGTTTGACCGATCTCATCTCCCAACCGCACGAGTGACTCCACGAGCTCCTCACGGGTAAGGCGCCTTCTCGGCAAGAGCCCTGCCTCACGCTTTGCCTTGTTCCAGGTCTCAAAGTGCTCAACAACGGTCTGCGGATGAATCGTGGTTTCGGGATCATCAGCAAACTCACGCATCGTTGGTGAAACACCAAGCCGGCTTGCACATGATCTCAGCTCCACCAGAATCTCATCGCGGCTGTATCTGCGACGCATCCGGCGCCTGAAATCAGCCAATTGCGAGTCATCCATCTCAAGAATCCGCGCATAGATCGTTGTGGCCGGCCCCTGACGCCCGTCCTTAACAACTGCCATCTCTCTTTTTCCTCCTGCCCATCTGCCGCACATCAGCAACAGTATTTTTCACACGTACGCGGGCCGTGGAAAAATCGGGGTGTATCAATCAGTCAACACCCCGGATGCATCTGCATGGCAGTCCAGCACCAGGAGTCCAAAGCCCACTTCCTTGCAAATATCGGCAAATATTAGTGCAAACTTGAATTAAATTTCTTTACAAATTTTTATTTGATAATTATTCGTTATAAAAAGATCAGTTGAGTTGTTCACCGATAGCACCGAAGCCAAATAACATGAACCAGAAAGACACCTCCCCCTCCTTTAATCTTCCCCCCGCTTCGGCGATGGAATCGGCAATTGAGATGTTGACGATCGCACTTCGCGATGACGAGGAGACACGCTCAAGCCGTGTGCGACACTTCACTCGTGAACAACTCTGCGCTGTTGACGAGAGCAGTGAGCTGCGCAAGAGAATCTCTGGCTGAGATCCGAGCAAGTGCCGGTGGCGCTCAACGGCCACCACCAATGCAATGAGCGGCCACACGATCAGAAGTGCCACATCTTGAGTTGCCTTGAAACCGAAACACCGGCACACACATCAAACCGGGTTGTAAACGACTGGCTCGCAGACTTCCCTTCCCCCTCCCCCTGACGCGGCGCTGGTTGACCCGGTTTACCCTCCCTCCACACAAAAGTGCGCCGGGTGATCTCAAAGAGGTCGCCCGGCGTTTTTCTCTTCAATCATTCTCGATGCACGCACTGCGTGGTCATACAACATGCCTGACCCGCGCTCCAGATATGCAGCCAGAAGCGGCAGATCTTCCACTGTGCCAACATTGCCCAGCGCCACAATTGCATTTCGTCTGAGGTACCTGACATCACCTCGGGGGATGAAGAAGCGACGATAGCGCTCACGGAGAATATCTGATGGAGTCTGCAACCATTCGGAGAGAAGAACCCGGCCATCCAACTCGCGCCCAGATGCCCGTTTCACAGGGCCACGATTCCAGGGGCACACCTCCTGACAGATGTCGCAGCCGTAAACCATGTTATTCATCTTTGCTGTGATCGAATCGGGAATCACATGACGAGACTGGGTCCAGTACGTTATGCAGTTGCGCACGTCGAGCTCCCATCCGGACCGACTAATTGCGTCAGTCGGGCAAGCGTCGATGCATAGAGTGCAGGAGCCGCACCCTTGCCGCATTGGTGGAGTTGGCTCAAGCAGCGCGTCTGTAACCAGCGTTCCAAGTACGACGTACGAGCCCGCAGTTCGAGTGATCACATTTGTATTCTTACCGGCGAACCCAACGCCTGAAAGTCTCGCAGCCTCTCGATCAACGTGGTCATTGCTGTCGACCAATACACGCGCCTTCTTGCCTGATGCCCTTAAGAGCGAGGCCAGCTCCTCCAGCTTCAGGATCAATGAAGCATAGGCATCGATTCTGGTGTAGCGCGCAATCACCCCAAACGCGTCTGATGCCCCGACAACATGGCGCGCCTCGACAGCGTGGCCTGTTTCAACCGTCAGATACCCGAAAGCAACGCTGATGACGCTCTTTGCACCGGGCAGAATTGACTCCGGGTGGCAAGAGACATCTGCGCGCGTCATTGTGAACTTCAAATCAGCAAACAGACCCCGTCCCAGCCTGTCTTCAATTACTTTTTGGGCATCCGAGTAGTGACGCGCACGACATACTCCAAATGCATCCAACCCAAGTTCGCCGGCAAGCGCTGCCAGCGTTCCGGTTGTCAGATCTGGTGTGTCGTCACTATTCATGTCAGACTGCGATTCGAGTTAGATCAACAGATGCAGGAGCAAGATACATGATGAAGGCAGTTGTCCTCGTTGATGAAGGCCCAGCTGACAAAGCGCTTGAAGTTCGCGAGGTTGATGTACCGAATCCTGCGAACGGAGAGGTGCGGGTCAAGGTTGCCCATGCGTCGTTGAACCACCTTGACGTATGGATTCGCAAAGGCATGCCAAGCGTGCCAAAACCACGAATAATGGGGGCAGATGCGAGCGGCGTTGTCGATGCAATCGGCAAAGAAGTTACCAACGTCAACGTGGGCGACCGTGTCGTGTTGGATCCTGGAATATCCTGCGGGCTTTGCGAGTCATGCAGAGGTGGCGACACGGCGCTCTGCGAATCTTTCAAGGTTCTGGGAGAGCACGTATCTGGCACTCATGCCGAGTATGTGGTGGTTCCGGCATCGAACGCACACGCTGCACCCGAGCACATGGAGGCGGATGAGCTCGGTGCGTTTGGCCTCGTGTTTGCAACCGCCTGGAGGATGATCAGTACACGCGCCAGATGCACCCCAGGAGAAAAGATGCTCGTTTGGGGAGCTAGTGCCGGCGTTGGCGTTGCGGCGATCCAATTGGCACAGGCGCTTGGGGTTGAGACCATTGCTGTCTCACGCAACGACAACAAGCTTCAGAAGCTCACGGAGATCGGCGCCACTCACACGATCAACTTGGGCTCGGAAACGCTACTGGAGCAGATCCAAGAGATCACAAACGGGCGCGG
>CAYTTD010000067.1:0-7709 GCA_964440595.1 uncultured Gaiellales bacterium | reverse complement strand
ATTCAAACAATTCGCGACATGCAAAAGTTTTTTGGAAAGCTTGGGGTTTCCGAGCTTGAAGGTAACAGTGACGACCTTGTCGTCGTATTCAAGGACAATTTTGGAAATGCCGCGTATCTGCCTCACCCTGAAACGGGCAAGGAGTACATAATAATTGGTCAGGATCCAATGTCTGGCAAGTCATTCTGTGAGGCAGAAGATGTTATTGCGCACGAGTATGCGCACAGGGTTGTAAACAATCTGCTCGGCCTCAAGACCACCGGTGAGCAGGGAGCAGTGAATGAGTCGCTTGCTGATACATTTGCCGCTGCTTACGACTCAAAGGATTGGACAATCGGCGAAGGTACGTCGAGAAAAGGCATGCGCTCAATGATTGATCCGACCGACAGCGCGTATGACGTGCCTGACGGCAACGGTGGTCGAATGACAATGCCTGACCACGTCAGCAAATACATTCGTACAGATCTTGATGCTGGTGGAGTTCACATAAACGTTGGTATTCCAAACAAGGCTGCGGCGCTAATCGGGGAGAGCCTGGGTCGCGAAAAAATGGCACAGATCTACATCGATGCCGTTCGCAATAACATGACACCACGTTCGGGCATTGCAGACACGGCCGTAGCAACGGCCAGGTCGGCAGCGAGCCTCTTTGGCAACGACAGTCGTGAGCTCGGTGCCGTTGTGGATGCGTGGCGCGCAGTTGGTGTTGATCCGATGGCTGCGCCACGGCAGCGGCAACAGCGAAGCCCAATCAGACTATTGGTTGTTCGCTAAAGCAGTAACGCTTGTTACGTAGTTCCATAATGGAGGCGCTGACGTGTCGGTAGATAGTGTGTGGAAAGCCATAAATGAAGCTCCCGTAGAAGAAACTTCTCATGGTCGTGTTCCGTCAGGTTCGGGCTGGTTTGTAACAAACATTGCTGATAGTCGCGCCTCATTTGAGGAGGGCGTTCAGTACCATGCCGGATTTGAAGGGCGAGAAAGCCGATTCGAAGACTATGGGATCAACGTACAGTGGTTGTTTCCCGGAGAAGCAAATTGCATGTATCACCGGGAAGACGTTCAGGAGAGCATTTTGATTCTCAAGGGTGAGGCCTTGCTGATCGTTGAGGATGAGGAACGCGAGTTAAGACAATGGGACTTCGTCCACCTGCCCTCTGGAACCGCTCATGTACTGGTTGGTGCAGGTACGGACCCTTGCGCTGCCCTGTTTGTAGGCGGACGTGATGTCAATAACATTCTTTATCCCGTGAGTGATGTAGCGGCAAGACATGGCGCGAGCGTATCCGAAGCTACTGAGGATCCGGCAGTTGCTTATGCAGGTCAACCCAAGCCCGAATCCGTCAGAATGCCGTGGCCGAATCCGCCTCAGTTCTAGCTTTCTTTTGGTGGGTTGAAACCCTGGTTGTTGCAGATGGCGATAATCAAATGTGGGACTAAATTTACAATCCGGCGGGGTTGTGCAACCCGTTGCCAATTCACCAAGTGATTCTGCGCGTCGATATGCAGAGTCACAATTTCCTGACAACATCGAGCGCCAGACACAGCTTGCTGCGGCATTGACACTGCTGGAGAAAACGGATGGTGCGCATATAGCTCGTCTTATTGAAGACACCAATATCAAGATGGGTGTAGACGGGCTCATGCCAGGCATGGCGGGGCAGTATTATCAGCCGTTCTCAGGTGGAAACATCGCTGAGTCTTTCAAAGCGCTGGTTAAACGCGAACCCCTGCCGCATGAAATTCGTGTTGGCCGTAATCAATTTGCAAATCCACGATCTTTGGCAGCGCTGATAGCTCATGAAGGTGCTCACTATAAGCTGACCAAGGAGCCAGAGAAAAACATTCCGATTCGTGTTGGGGCAGGTTTGATGGCGGCCATAGGCATGATTGCCAGCTTGCCCACGCTCGGGATGATTGACATGGGGGGGCACGTACACTCACCTGGGATGGGGGCGCTCGCGTCCGCGATGCAGGGCAGCGTACTTGTGACCGGAGCAACCCACGAAAATTACGCCTATCGCGTAGGTGACGCCGTGGAGATGGAGCTGGGTGGCCGTCCGGGTGGCTATGTTTATGACGAAGACGGTAACCCAAGAAGCTGGCTTGATGGGGGTTGGCGCATATCAACCAGCTCTATGGAAGCAGTCACGGAGGCAATTACCGGTGACGATGAGGCGGAGCCAAAAGGTATTGCAACTGCAGTTCTTCCATTTGCTGGCATTGGCCTCGGGCTGGCAGCCAGGAAGCTGCTAATGGCTCGGGGGGTCAGTGGAGGCTGGGCTACCGCCATGGTATATGGCCCTGGCGCTGTTGCTCTCGTTGCCCAGGTACTTTTGAATCGGATGCCAGGCGGAGTATTTGCCCGCGTTGAGGAAAGGCTTGCTCAAGAAGAGTCGCCCGGTTCCTCGTAACGAATTACAAAATGTCGTTGCCAGTGCCAACTTGATTTGTTGGTACGGAGGAGAGCTTTGGCGTTGCATCAATGTTGATGATTGCTGCTGCAGCAATTGAGTTTAGCAAGGTAAATAACAGTGCTGCTGTGCGCCATGCGTCTTGTGAAGCCTGCCGTTCAGCCGATGTTAATTCGGTGTGTAACGTAAACGTCAAGCTTCCTGAATGGTGAGTCTGATCAAAGAATTTCTGGGAGGAGATTCTTCCCGTTACCGGGACCAGCACGAAAAGACCAAGAGCGACCAAAGTGAGTGACATCAATGGTGAGAATCCGAGTCGGATCGATGAGGTGCCCAATCTCAGGTGGCTTACCCGCGATGACATTGCTCCTGTAGCGACACCCAAAAGCAGCGCGGTTGCCGCAAGCCAGCCGAGGCTTGTTCCTGAGCCTGTAATTGAGAACATTGCAGTTAACCAACCAATTGAAGCAAGCACCAAAGCACTTGCAATTATTTGGGAGGTGACTCTTGACGTTACCGGAAGGCGATTCAGCAATAGTCTGGCAAACAAGACTCCGACTGAAAAAATCAAGCATGTCAAAATAATTGGCGTGGTTTTTTCTGTGGTGGTAAACGGCATCAGGACAAGCACGAGGTACAGCAGTCCGCAGAAGAATGCTGACATTCCTCCTACCAGAAACAGAATCGCAGGAAGGCCGGGTCGAGACGTAATCAGCCCTGGAATAATCAATGGTTTTCGTGTTTTTCGTTCATGCAAAACGAAGAGTAGAAAGAGTGCTGCACCCGAGACCGCGCACCATCTCACACTGGACGAAATGCTTCGCTGACCCTCGATCAACCACCATGACCACGTCATCACAAATGCCGCAAGTAGCATGACTCCTGCCACATCACGGTGTTGAGGTCTTAGGGACACAGTCGAAATACCAGAACTGCTTGCAGGCGTGGTAGGTGCATTTTCTGGCAGGAGTTGAAGCGCAAAGTTGTGTCTTCGGATTACCCACACATTGATCCCGAGACCAAGAAGTGCCAGTGACGCTGGCATTAGCATTTGGTGTTGCTCAAAAACCGATGCCAGGCAGACGACTCCGCCACTGGATATGACAGTCACAGGTAGTGAAGATTTGCCGCGTGGAACAGCCATTCCTACGGCAGCGAGACCTCCGATTGCTGCAAAACCACACAGCACCGCGAACAGGGAAGTTGGTGTTTCCAGAATAACGCCTGACACTAATGCCAGCGTAGTGCTTGCCAATGAAAGATAGATGCTGTGAACTTTCTTTGATCTGTCCAATGCAGTCAAAATGCAGTACAGCAATAAGAAACTCAGTATTCCTGTTTGCAGCGACCATTGGATTCGAGTAAATCCAAATCCCGACGAATTTGCGGCTAGCGGAAGCAACGAAACGGCCAGTACAACTGCGGCTATTGCAGATGCCAAAATGAGGGCGCTACCAACATCATGTACTCGTTCGGATGACTTGAGGAGGCTTTCGGCGTAGTTGGCAACGTCTTTTTCCTCCTCGTTCATGGCTTCACATTACATATCGCAACGGTCTCTGCATCATTACAGGGCGAAACTGTTTATGCGTTATCGTCGAAGAACAGGTGTTGTGGACGTGGATAATTCTTTAATCCGGGGAACTTTGGCGGGTGCATTGTTAGGTGGCGCCGCGGGGGCGGCTGTCACAAGAAACAAGATACACGCATCTGGCGGTGCTGCCCGTGGTGGCGTTGCGGGTATCGTGTGTTCTTTGGCGTTGGCTTCAAAGTGGTTTGATGGCGGCTCCGGGGCAAAAGGAACAGCAGGCGATTTCAGCCGTAGGAGTCGACAGGCACTACGCGGAGCAACGGTCGGTGCCGCGGTATGCGCTGGGCTCGCATCAATCGTAGGACCAAGGATGGCACCTGTATCCCCTCTGACAATTGGAGTCGAAGCCGGGGTTGCTGGTGCAATGATTGGCGCAAGTGTTGACTCCCTGGTTATCTAGAACCGTGGTGCTTTATCGGCACAATACGGCCACGTGACCGCCGTGATGTGTCACGCGGTAGAACAACGCGACTCAGACAACGGTATTTGGTCGAGACAAATCTGACCAATTAAGGAGTCGAAGCCACTTTATGAAAATCTCGTCATCCACCCCAGCTCCGCGACCTGCCGATGAGCCAATGCCGGCGCCAACAAAGATTCCTGAAGTTCCTGATCCTGTAGGTCCGCCTGGACTCGGCGGTGTTGAGGACACTCTGATTGCGAGAGTTGCAGGAGAAATCGACCTCAGCGCTGAGCGGGCAATGGCACGCGGGCCGGAGCGTAAAGCAGCTGTATGGAATCGACTTGTTGAACACGCTGAGAACACCCAGAAGCCAGTTATCAGCGCGTTGGAAGATCTCAAGAGCCAGGGATTGGTAACTGGATTTGAGCGAATGTTTTTGCCCAATGCTTTGATTATTCAGGCAGCGAGCGGCAAAGCATCATCGGTCATGGACGCACTGAAAGGCGTTGCGGAGATAAGCGAGGTGACACAAAACAGCCTTTGGAGCGTTGTCGATGGAGGAGGCAGGACCCAAGTTGCAAATGATCCAGCGACTGCGGCATCCGAGCCAGAGTGGGGCGTCGCAAAGATAGGCGCACCAAAGGCCTGGAAAAACGGAGTTGATGGCAAGGGCATAACAATTGGCATTGTTGATACCGGGCTTGACGCTGCTCATCCTGCGATCAGGGATCGGTACAGGGGTACGAATTCAGGGGGGGAACAGACTCACGATCACAATTGGTTTGACCCGATTAACGGAAGGCCTCAACCCTATGATGATCAAGGACACGGCACGCATGTTGGAGGTACCTCGGCCGGGTTAGCTCCCGATCGAATAATCGGAGTTGCACCAGGCGCAAACCTCATAGCCGCGAAGGCGATCAATAGCCGTGGCTTGAACACGACGGTTGCAACGTTGAAAGCGTTGCAGTTCATGCTTGCCCCTACCGATGTAACAGGACAAAACCCAGATCCGACAAGAGGCGCAGACGTCATAAACAATTCATGGGGTAATTCCAGCCAGAAAGACGAGACTTTCCGAGAGTCATTCAGTGTGCTTCAGGACGCCGGCATCGAGGTTGTAACTGCAGCGGGCAATAATGGCCCGAGAGGAAAAGTCGGTTCGCCGGCGTCGCTTGGAATAGGAATAGGCGTTGCTGCCACAACCCCCAGTGATACTGTCGCATCGTTTTCGTCGCGTGGCCCAAGCGACGTAGTGCCAGGACGATTTGTACCAAACCTGGCAGCACCCGGTACACGAGTGGTGTCAGCCGCTCCGGGCGGAGGCTACCAGTCCTCCCAGGGAACCAGCATGGCGTCTCCCCACGTTGCAGGCGCGGTTGCTTTGATCCTTTCTGCTCATCCGCAAGCCTCTCATGAAAAGATTGTTGAGGCCTTGGAAAAAACCGCAACTGACATTGACGCCGCCGGACCGGACCACTCGTCTGGCTGGGGCAGAATCAACGTTGATTCCGCCATTGGTTGGCTCACGCTTGCTGACCCAAAGACGGCTGATGTGGATGCAGTCAAAGCTACGAGATTGATGATGGGGCCGCTGTTTCGAAATCTTGAATCACCCGAAGCGAGTCAAGCAGCGTAGCTGCTGTCCAGGTAAAACCATCCGCGGAATCGTGCGACGACGTAGATGCTCCGAGTGGTTTCATTGAATCTGGATCTACATACTCGCACCAGCCTGTGGCAGTGACTGAAGTGCCGATGCATTTCATAAGATTGATTCCGGCAGTAGTTCGTTGATGTTCCAAAAGGCCTAGTGCAACCAGCCAGGTAATGTTGTTCCATACTGGGCCCCTCCAGTAGCAGGTGCTGTCAAACTCGTTGGAGGTTCGTGCGACTGATCTGACGCCTAGAGGGCTGCTGAACGAACCAACTGTGACTTCGCCCTCAACTTGGGACACGAAATCCTGATGTACATCGTAGAGAAGAACAGGTAACAGAGATCCGCACGTGTCACTGCGAAGCGTGCGGCTGTTATTCAGATCAAACGATGGAATAAGAGCGTTGCCGACAGACCTCGAATTGATTGACCTCGTGATTCGCTCCGCCAGAATGAGATTTTGTTCTGCGACGTGGTTCTGATCCATCAAATTGGCAACATGCGCCAGATCCACGCAGGCTCGTCCGAGGATGGCGCTGAAACCACTATCGAGCACCCGAAAAGGGCAATGTTCTGCCATTTGCTTCTGGTCCCAATGATTGGTTCTGCACCATTCGACGATGCCAAGGTACTTCTGGTAGTGAACATTGGTCGGCCGCTCGTCGGCACTGACCTTTTTGGTGTCCACTCGATTGATCGCAGTTGTTGCGTCTGGACACTGCATCAAAGGTGCATCCCACTCGGGCGCGTTGTCACGGCCAGATTCCCATGGGTGAACCACAACTGGTTCATCAGGTGAATCTCCACACGTTCTGGCTGTCATCAGGAATTGGTGCCACTTTGACAGGCCGAGAACTATCTTCTCAATTCTGTCTCTATGAAGATCGAGGTTGAATTCCGATGACGAAATTACAAGTCTCAAAACTGTACCTGCAATCGCCGGCTGCGAGATGCCGGATGTATATCGTCCGTCCAGGCAGCAGCCAGCCTGCCAGAGATCGGGTCCTGGCATGTAGTCACCGGCATCAGGTGAAAATGCGATGTGTGGAATCAATCCGGCGATTGACGTGTTGTGCATCGAGACTAGAGACTCGAGCTCACAAAGCGCTGTGTCTTGGTCAATCGTTGCCCATCCCAAAGCTGCGAAAGCGGAATCCCAGTTCCATTGATGTGGATACAAGTGGCTTGAGGGCAGTGTCCACTTGAGACCCTTGGTCGAGACTCGATGATTGTTTTTTAGCACTCTTCTTGCAGCAGCCTCAATTGCTTCCGGCATTTGGCGCAACCTCCTGAACAATGGTTACACTACACCTGCGGATGAATACGGTTCTGCTTTTAACACTGATTCTTTGTACGGTTGTTCTCATTGAGGGCATAGCCAGCGTTGCCAGATTGGGGCGCAGGTTGGATGCTGCAGCGTCCAGGCTGCCTCTGGATCCCGAGACTGGCCTACTCGACCACAGGGCATTTCTGTCCAGGGCAACACAGGAGATAAAGAGAGCATCCAGGATGGGCACCAACCTTTGGTTGGGAGTCTGGACCATCACAGAGGGGGACACCGATCGATTCGGGAGGATTGCCAACGACTCGCTGACGTTTCCTGAAATTGGTTTCAGGCTCTCAGACAGGGTCTTCTGTGTTATTCGG
>CAYTTD010000066.1:0-7734 GCA_964440595.1 uncultured Gaiellales bacterium | reverse complement strand
CTCCCATATCGATTACTCCGATGTGTTGTCAAAGGCCAACCTGGTAGTTGACTTTCGCAACGTTCTGCCAGACATCAAGCCAAATGAGAGGTTGTGGAAGCTATGAGCAAGGTGCTAAACGTTGGCCTCGTCGGGCTTGGATACTGGGGCCCAAACATCGCAAGAAACCTTGCTCGAATTCCAGGCGCAAATCTGAAGTGGTTGTGCGACCTCTCAACTGACCTCCATGATCGTTACCGCAGCACGTTTCCTGGTGTTCAATTCACCAGTGAGCTGGACGACCTGTTGGGGGATCCGGATCTCGATGCTGTGTTCCTGGCAAGTCCGGTTCCTTCGCACCACCCACTTGGCCTTCGGTGCCTGGAGGCTGGTAAACACACTTTTATTGAAAAACCCATTGCACTTTCCGCGGCGCAGGCTGAGCAACTCGTCTCTGCGGCTGAGGCGCGCGATCTGCGTCTTATGGTAGGCCACCTTCTCGTCTACCATCCGGCGGTTGAGATGGTTAAGGCTATGGTTTCTTCGGGTGAGCTCGGCGATCTTCTTTACGCCTACACAAACAGGCTTAACCTGGGACAGTTCAGACGCGATGAGAACGCGCTCTGGTCACTAGGGGTGCATGACGTCGCAACGCTGATGCACATCATTGGTGAGACCCCAACGGAAGTCGCTGCGCGAGGCGAGAGCTACCTGCACGAAGGGGTTGAGGATGTCGTGTTTGGTCACATGCGATTTGCGTCAGGCATCTTGGCTCACATCCACCTTTCCTGGCTTGATCCTCACAAGATGAGAAAGATGACCCTAGTTGGTGAGCGCCGAATGGTCGTTTTCGATGACATGGAGGCAGACCGCAAGGTCACCATCTACGACAAGGGATTTGCCCGCGAAGAGTCTCGCCGCGGTGGCTCAGGCAGCTGGGGAGAGTACATCTCAAAGCGCGAAGGCGATATTCAGATACCGAGGATCAGCCCAGCCGAACCTCTACGCCGCGAGGTTGAACACTTCCTTGAATGCATCTCCACGGGCGCAACGCCAATTACGGATGGCGTGGCAGGCCTGGAAGTTGTTCGGGTGCTCGAGGCCATGCAGCAGTCTCTCGAGAACGGTGGCGGGCCCGTTGCCACTAGCGCCGCGGCGGGCAGCCAAAGCAGCTGACACTTTCTAGAGCTGTACCGAAGGCCCCGCAGCGTCACCTCGCCACAAGCGGTACGCAACAAATCCCGGTCCGGCCTTGCGGCGCCAGAAACCCTTGTTGTTCTTCGGCCGAACACGCCCCGCGCGCTTCCACTCGCCCGAAGGCAGCTGGCCCTCGAGCCACGTGCGCCCGCGGCCCGTAATGGTTCCTGACAATAGCGTGCGACGACCCGCGTTGCCATTGATCCTGATCGAAAGCTGCTGCACCCTGAAGAACGTAGACCTCAAAGAAAGCGCCGTGCGAAGGTCGCTTCCCTTTACGGAACCAGTCCCGGCGGTTCCAAACACTTTTACAGTTGACACCCGGGAAGATCCGTTGATCTTTGGCACAACCCGAACGAGATCACCCTGTACTGCCGATCCAAGCGCTGCCTTCATTGCCTCACCACTTACCACAACCGGACTGCTCCACTGTGAATATGGCGACACCTCGTAAGGGTCCGGCACTGACACAAAGTAGGGGCGAGGATCAGAGTTCCACTCATGATCTATTGCTGCCGTTCTGCCGCCCGAGGTCGAGAAAAAGAATGCCGGGATCACCGAATCACCCGACAGAATTACCTTACCGGCAGTCTCAGCAACCGCCTGGTCTGTGCTTGACTCCTCCTCCTCAATCCCCCGGTATACCTGGCTCCTGGTGTCGCTATAAAGATCAAACCAGCCCTGCTTGCGCACTGCAATTGCGTAGCTTCGGGCCGCGAGCGCCTGAGCCTTAAGCGCCTCCTTGTGCCAGCTTGTTGGCATCTCCGCCGAGATCACCCCTCTCAGGTAGTCATCGATTGGCACGCTGTTCACGACCGCCAAAAATCCACCGTCGTTTCGCACAGCAATATCTCCCCGCCAGTGAGAATTGCGCGCACCGGAATCCGCCGTGAAGAGTGTGGCCACCTCACCTGCCGTGCCATCGATCTTGAACTGGCCGCTTCCCGTTGGAGGCAAAAAGCTGGTGCTCCCGCGCTTGATCGCTACGGCTAGGTTGCCGCCATCTGCAGCCACCACAATGGTGTCACCGGCCTCAAGCGCCCACTGCTCGCTGCCAAACGTCGCCGTTGCGCCCGGATCATCCACGCGCATCGAAACGGTGTTGAGCCCACCCTTCAGCAACACATCTACAAACCTGGCGTCAGTGGGAACCTCACCAACGGTCGTGCCCTGATAGTAATACCCGGTGATTTGCTCGGCGGTATAACCTGCTTCAGCAAACCCTTTGGCGCCGTACTGGCTGAGACCAATCCCATGCCCCCAGCCTCTCCCGGTTATCCGAAACTGCGAGGAGGTCGCAGACGCAGCACTGGCAGACTCAGCAAGAACAGCCATAAGCAGAGCAAAGACAAGAATCGCGCATCTGGCACCGCTTACAAAAGGGCTCACGTAGGTTCCCCTCGCCTGTCTCTGATCTTTACTCATCCGAACATCCACTATTCCCAAACCATGCTATGGCAACACTATTCAGTTTAGCGAGCGCTCAGAGGCAAGCAATGGTAACGGCGTTTGTGCTTAGCCTGATTTTGCCTGAAATCAGTTGAAACCAAGGCCCATGGAAGTTCGATATTAAGATGTTGGGGAGTGGTGGCTCGCGTTTTTTGCGCGGGGTGGTTGTGTTACCGGAGTCACCGTATGAGCATGGAGGTTGGCAGCGCACTCTCAAGAGTTACGACTCTCGCCGACCGCTTGGGCAACCCCAAAGTTTTTGAGGCTGCATACGATGGCTCAGGCCTAGCGGCAAGGGCTGACAGCCTTGCGAATGAGATCGACGACGCTCTTGGCTCAGCTCGGGTTTTACGCGACGGGCTTGAGGAGAGTGTTCGCGGGCTTGAGGTTAAAGTTGCCGAGTTGTCTGCGGGGCCTGTTGATGCTTTGGATGGAGCGAATCTGTTGGTGC
This sequence comes from uncultured Gaiellales bacterium, assembly GCA_964440595.1. GTDB lineage: Bacteria > Actinomycetota > Thermoleophilia > Gaiellales > SKUG01 > CAYTTD01. Next base: position 4,658 of record CAYTTD010000066.1, on the reverse strand, counting down.
TCGACGATACCGATGCGGTTATAGGTGCCCTGAGTGGTGCCAGCACTCAATGGAGCATGGACCTGATCCCCAAAGAAGCTGCGCGGATCGAAGCGCAGCTTAGGTCCCGCAAGATTATGAATACTGAGGCTGCAACGTTATTGGGTCAGCCAATTGCGGTGGCTGCGGTGCCGATATCTCCCGACGCCATTGCGAAATCTGGCAAGACTGTTCTTGCCGATATTCCTGTGGTGCCAGACGGTATCCTGAGCCCGGCAGAGGGTTACGCTGCGCAGGATGATGCAATTAAGGCGGCGCTCGACCACCTCGCAACCAGCAGCGACTCCACACTTATTGGGATAGAAGACTCCCGAGGAGCAACACACCTACTCACCGCGAACATGAACACCTCACCACGCACTACACAACAGCACTACGGCTTCAAAGGAAGAAAGGTACGCAACGTAACCACCGAAGTAGACGTAAGAGCAGCTCATGACAACGTACACTTCATCGTACGGTCAGACAACACCACAATCAAACACCCCGACATCAAAACAACCACATGGCCCGAAGGCCACCACACACCGATTACACCGACCGAGCTCCAAAACACAGGGCTATCACAACGCTACACATCAGAACTAACCAAAACAAAAAACGAACTAGAAGCCACAAAAACCCAGCTCGAAGCCTTGACCACCGCTGCGAATCGCCTCGGAGTACACAGGACCAACATTTCTGAGGCACAGCGTTTTGCCTCTATCATGCAGAGCATCGCCGCGCCAGCCGGTAAGGGAAGCCCTCAAGCCTGGAACCTCAACGGGCTCTTCATCACGGTGAAAAGCCGCGGCAACATAGTCCATCCAGAATATGACGACAGGCTGATGGGCATGTTTCAGCACTTCTCAGAGACACCGCTCGAAGACGTAATCGCCAAGGTCAAAAACACGCTTGACCTGCCTCCCGAAGACTGGGTCGCCATCTTGAAGGCAAGCAATGGAGATTACTATGCGACCATCGCCAAGGACGCAGGCGAGCACTTCTCGCTGGTCAGAGCTGCTGAAGATCTGCAGGCAGTAGTAGTTGGTGATTACGTCCACTATCCAATCAAGGGCGGGAAGTGGGCACACACCCCGATTCCCTCAGTGCTAAACAGCCACCCGGCAGTTGAGGCAATGAAGGAACCGGGCCTTCGCGAGCTGAGCACAGGTGCAAAGAAAAGACTGTTCACGCAAATTGAGCGCCACTTTGTAGACGCGAAATCGCATTGGGGGCGATTTATTTTTGACCCCATTTCCCGCCCGGAAAACCCTGTAATGGTGTTAAAAAGCCGCGAGATTAGCTCGGCGCTGACTGAGGCCCAGGGTCTCCTGGAAGCCGCCAACGTCGCGCAAAGGAAAGCAGCGGTAGTGGGAGTTCAAACGCAGGACCAGGAGACGTTTTTTGTCCTGGTTCACGTTCGCAAACTTGCCGCAGGCGGCAAGACGAAATCTCTGCCGAGAAAACATGGTTGGGCGCGCTTGACCGAACCCCATATCGTTGGCCTGTTTGACCAGCATGGAGTTGTCTTTCAACGACCGTTAGATCAAATCAAGTGGCTACCGTTTGATGGATGAGCGGCCTAAGCTTCAGGCAATCAAGCCTTGGCCATCAGGCGATCACCGTACTGCTTCTCCCAGAACGCCCTAAACTCGCCTGACTTGATCGGCTCCCACCACTGACGGTTTTCCTGGTACCACTTTGCGGTCTCAGCGAGACCAGTCTCAAAGTCGATCTGTGGCGCCCAGCCGAGGCTTCGAAGCTTGGTTGTATCAAGTGAGTATCGCAGGTCGTGACCTGGGCGATCCTCCACGTAAGTAATCAGGTCTTCACCGGCGCCTGTCAGCTCAAGAACGCGCTGGGTTATCCAGATGTTCTCGCGCTCGTTGCCGCCACCGACGTTATAGACCTCACCGGCCAAACCGTCTGTAAGCGCCTTGAGGATGCCGCTGGCGTGATCACGAGCGTGAATCCAATCTCTTACCTGACGACCGTCGCCGTATACCGGCAGCTTCTCAGACTCCATCGCGTTGGTTATGAAAAGAGGAATCAGCTTCTCTGGATACTGGTTCGGCCCATAGGTGTTGGATCCGCGTGTGATAACCACCGGCAATCCGTGGGTGTGCATGTAGGCAAGTGCCTGCAGGTCTCCGCCTGCCTTGCTTGCAGAGTACGGGCTTGACGGCACGAGCGGGTCAGTCTCCTTGAACGACCCCGTGGTCGTCGACCCATAAACCTCGTCGGTTGAAACCTGAAGGAATCGCTCCACTCCTGCCTCATTAGCCGCAGTAAGCAACACGTATGTGCCCAGGACGTCTGTCTGAATAAAGTCAACAGCGCCGTGAATTGATCGGTCGACGTGGCTCTCTGCAGCGAAGTTCACTACGTGCGTGCAGCCCTTTATCGCCTCGCGAACGACCTTCTCGTCGGCGATGTCGCCCTTCACAAAGCTGTACCGGCTGTCGCCGGCGACCTCAGCAACGTTGTCTTCACTTGCTGCATAGGTCATCTTGTCGAGATTTACGATGGACCAGTCACTGTGCTGCTCAAGCACCAGTCGCACGAAGTGGCTGCCGATGAATCCACAACCGCCTGTTACGAGAATTTTCATCTGTAATACCTCGACTTTCTTTGAAAATTGCAGACCCACACTGACAGATCTCGCTATTCAATTCAAATTTCATCCCTTTTTAACACAAGGGTTTTGTTGTTTGTTCCGCTTGTTACGAGCGGCTATCAAGTGCCGCTGCGCGGTTGCCGATGCCTGCATCAATGCCAGTGCGTGCGACTCAACACCAGCAAAGTACCCGATCATCGGGCGCTCACCTGACGCCGCAACCAGCCGCCGCCCTACCTGTTCTGCCGGATATTGGTCCCCCGGGCATTGATGGGCGGGAGTGGAAGGCCGACATGGCCAAGGCGCAGGCAGATGCACGGCGTGTCATCAACTCAATTGACTGGTCGAAGCGTGACATTGTTATCTGGGTTCCAGGCACAAACAACGACCAGGTTCACCCGGCGTTTGAGGCGGCTACACATGCTTCCTGGACAGGCGGTGAAGCCTCTCTGGTACGCCTGGTTTACGACGCAACATGGAACATGCGGCCCAGTGTTGCCACCGGAATTGCAACGCTGAGAATTGTGCTCGATGAGATTCGCAGACGTGGTGGCGACCGACGGGTTCTTGTTGCCGGCGAGAGCCAAGGCGCGTGGGTAATCGGCGAAGCGCTATCTGATCCTGTTCTTGGCAAAGTGATCGATCGAGCGGTGCTGATGGGGCACCCGGCTCTGGCATCTCACCACTACGATAATGATCCGCGGGTCGTTGAGATCAATCATCCAGGCGACGTCGTAACCATGCCCATAAACGGTAATCCCGGGCAGGCACTTGACGGCATGCAGGCTTTGTACCAGGGGCAGGTGTGGAAGGTCGGGTCAATCGGTGCAGCCCTCGGGCAGAATCCAAAGCATGGGGTTCAGCTTCTCAAGAATGTTGTTGGTGGATTCCTCTTCAAAGGATTTGTGGCAGACCCTCACAACTACGGCCCAGACATGACCAGGGTCGTGGAATTTCTCAGGTACGGAAGGCGCTCGGATGGCGAGACGTTTGAAGCTCCGTTAGCAGAGGTGCTGCCAATGGAAGCGGTTCAGGAAGATGAAGCGCTGCCAGAGGCTGCCTGAAGTTCGCTCAGCGCCAGCCTGACGCCCTCCCGCCAATCTCCAACAACGGGAGTGTCGGCACGAGTAACTCTCAGGATTGAGCACGCTGGCCTCTTCGCCGGCCTTGGGTATGCATCCGAAGTAGTGCGATCTACACGACAATGCGAGCCAAGGTTTTTTGCAACTTCAACGGCAAGGTCATGCCACGTTGCGTTTGGTGAACCTGACAGGTGCAGCACCCCTTGTACATCCTTCTCTGCGCACTCAACCAGCGCGCGGGCGAGGTGGCCGGTGTACGTCGGGTTACCGCTTTGGTCATCCACAACTGCAATTGACTCTCTGTCTTTGCAGAGACCCGCAATCGTACGTACGAAGTTGTTGCCGGTGCCACCGAAAACCCAGGACGTGCGAGCGATGGTCCATCGAGTTGCCTGCCTTGCGGCCTCCTCCCCGGCAAGCTTGCTCGCACCGTACGCGTTCACAGGCTCGACCCGATCCTGCTCTGCGTAGCCCTCGGGATTTGTTCCCGGAAATACATAGTCGGTCGAAACCGCTATCAGGTGTGCGTTTGTTGCGTTACACGCCTCGGAAACGTTTCTGGTGCCTTCGCCATTCACCAACATTGCACCGTCGATATCTGACTCCGCGTCGTCAACCATCGTGTAGCCAGCACAGTGGATAACTGCGTCAGGATTCCAATCACCGATCACCTGCTGGGTTGAGCTGGCGTACGTTATGTCGATAACCCCTCGATTGGCGCCAAGAACTTCGTGGCCCCTCTCAGACGCTACCCTGACAACGTCGACGCCCAGCTGACCGTCTGCACCTGTAACAAGGATTCTCATGGGCTTACAACGAGATCAGGCTGTTGTCGCCTACCATGAGCCGCAAGGACCCCTTTGGGGATCCGTCGCCTCGACGAACGCGAACATTTTTTCCAAGCAGGCTGTCAGTTAGCCTGGTGTCCAGGTCGTGCA
>CAYTTD010000065.1:0-7802 GCA_964440595.1 uncultured Gaiellales bacterium | reverse complement strand
AATCATTCGCCGCCATTAGTGCAAGAATGTGTGTCATGATCATTCGAAAGAGTCGCAAAGACGTTGAGCGCATCCAGAAGTCGGGCGCCATCTTGTCGCAGACACACGAGTTTCTGGCCCCACATGTCAAGGCCGGCGCTACAACCAGTGAGCTTGATCAGCTTGCTGAGGAGTTCATCCGTTCTAAAGGCGGAGTGCCAACATTCAAAGGGTACCGGGGGTTTCCAGCAACTCTTTGTACTTCAATTAACGACATGGTCGTTCATGGAATTCCGGGAGACGTTGAGCTTAGAGACGGTGATCTGCTCAGCATTGACTGCGGTGTAACCCTTAACGGGTGGATTTCTGATTCTGCACGCAGCTACGTAGTCGGAGGTTCGGGCAACCCGACCGGGCAGCGCCTAATCGACTGCGCATGGAAATCCCTCGAAGCTGGAATTGAGCATTGCTACGCGGGGCGTCGTATGGGGGACGTGTCTGCTGCAATTCAACAAGTGGTTGAAGCTGAGGGATTTTCCGTTATTCGCCGGCTGGTTGGGCATGGAGTTGGGCGCAACCTCCACGAAGACCCTCAAATACCTAACTTCGGACAGCCGGGCACTGGCATCGAGCTTGAGGAGGGGTGGGTCATAGCCATTGAGCCCATGATCACCGCTGGGCACCACGAGATTCGTGAAGATCCCCATGATGGGTGGTCAATTTACACTGCGGATGGCAGTCTCGCTGCCCATGTTGAACACACGATTGCCATAACGAGTGGCGATCCATTGGTTTTGACCCGGTGACCCCGACCTTTAAGTATTTTTGACATACTTGCGCATAGCCTTGCAGTTTTTGATATCGTCTGGCGTTGCAGCTTAAGCTGTAATGCGTGCGTGCGCTCACATGCAGGAAAATTCTAGTCAGCAAACATGCCCCCGGGAGTTGAAGATTTAAATGAAGGTGCGTCCATCGGTAAAGCCAATGTGCGAAAAATGCAGGATAATTCGGCGCCACGGTCGAGTATTGGTTATCTGCGAAAACCCCAATCACAAGCAGCGCCAAGGCTGACCGGAAGGAGTTAATTAACTATGGCACGTATAGCCGGCATCAACCTGCCTCCCAACAAGCGAGCCGAGATTGGCCTCACTTATATCTTCGGTATCGGACTCACAACAGCTCAAAAAGCTCTTGATTCAACCAAGATCGACCGGAACGTAAAGATTCGGGATCTGACTGATGAAGAGATCAATAAGCTAAGAGCATGGATTGACGGAAACGTCGTCGTCGAGGGTGATCTCAGGCGCGAACGAACCCAAAACATCAAGCGTCTGATGGAAATTGCCTGTTACCGAGGTATCAGGCATCGACGTGGTCTGCCTGTGCGCGGTCAACGCACGAGCACCAATGCCAGAACCCGCAAAGGTCCCAAGAAAACTGTGGCCGGCAAGAAGAAAGCAACCAAGTAGGAGTCAGGTAACGTAGATGGCAGCACCTAAAAAGACACGCAGCAAGAGCTCGAGGCGGGTAAAGAAAAACATTCCCGTGGGTCGCGCGTATGTAAAAACTTCTTTCAACAATACTTTTGTGACCATCACTGATCCATCAGGCAAGGTGGTTTGTTGGGAGAGCGCTGGTAGCTCAGGCTTCAAGGGTTCAAAGAAGAGCACGCCATTTGCCGCACAGGTGACCGCAGACGCATGTGCGCGCAAAGGTATGGAGCATGGCGTAAAAAAAGTTGAGGTTTTCGTACGGGGTCCTGGCTCTGGTCGCGAGACCGCCGTTCGAGCACTTCAGGCTGCCGGCCTGGAGATTCTTGGTGTCAAGGATGTAACACCCCAGGCTCACAATGGTTGCAGGCCACGAAAAAGGCGAAGGGTCTGAGGTGAAGTTGATGTTTTTCATGGAAGGAGACAGATAAGAATGGCCCGTTACGTCGGACCTTCATGCAAACTCTGCCGCAGGGAGGGCATCAAGCTTTTCCTGAAAGGCGAGAGGTGTGAAAGCGAAAAGTGCGCAATCGAGCGCCGAACATATCCTCCTGGCCAGCATGGTCGTGGTCGAAGCAAGCAGAGTGAGTATCTGACCCAGCTTCGAGAAAAGCAAAAGGCGCGTCGGTACTATGGAATTCTGGAGAAGCAGTTCCGGGGCTACTATGAGAAAGCCAACAGCAAGCACGGCATTACAGGTGAAAACCTTTTGCAGCTTCTTGAGCAGCGGCTTGACAACGTGGTTTATCGCCTCGGATTTGGCGCATCTCGTGCGCAATCGCGGCAGCTCATTCGCCACGGCCACTTTCAGGTAAATGGCAAGCGGGTCACGATTCCTAGCTTCCAGGTCAAGGCTGGTGACCAGATCTCTCTCAAGCATGAGCGTGGTAAAGACATCATCACCTCTGCAACGGAGTTGGTGGCCTCTGTGCCCGCGTGGCTGCAGGCTGATCACGAAAACCTTGCAGGTCTTGTGATCAGAACGCCAAACAGAAATGAAATCGACTTTCCGGTTCAGGAACAGCTGATCGTCGAGCTTTACTCGAAGTAACCACGAGAGTTTTGCACCAAGTAAAAAACAAGTTGCCAGAATACAAGGACAGGTGGACTACGTGATTGAATTCCAGATTCCCAAGATCACACACGAAGAGGTTGATGACGTTCGCGGCAGGTTTGTCGTAGAGCCCCTCGACCGGGGATTCGGATATACCTTTGGAAATTCGCTCAGAAGGGTGTTGATTTCTTCTTTGGAAGGCGCAGCGGTCTGTGCAATCAAGGTTGAGGGAGTGGCGCACGAGTTTGCCACTATCAAAGGTGTGCGGGAAGACGTCACCGACATCGTTTTGAACCTTAAGCGCGTGGTGTGCAAGCTCCACGGTGACGATGATGAAATTCGCGTTCAGCTCGTCAAAGAGGGCCCGGCAGTTGTAACTGCAGGCGACATCGACGCGCCGCCAGAGCTAGAGATCCTCAATCCTGATCAGGAGATTGCCAACCTTGAAGATGGCATGCTTGAGGTTACACTTACGATCAGGCGTGGTCGCGGCTATGCAGGTGCGGATGAGAATCGCAGCACTGAAAATACGATCGGCGTGATTCCAGTTGACTCGATCTTCTCGCCAGTAAAGCGAGTTACCTACGACGTTGAAGCAGCTCGTGTTGGTCAGCGAACCGACTACGACAAGCTTATTTTTGACATCACCACAAACGGTGCCGTTGCACCAAAGGATGCGCTTTCCGAAGCAGCGGACATCCTCGTACGTGCACTGTCATTGTTCTCTACGATTGATCCCCAGAGCATCCTTCCTGATCTATTGCCACAGGTTGAGGTTGCACCTGTCGTGGAGTCTGCGGCCAAGGGCATGGAGAACATCCTGATTGAAGAGCTCGATCTGGGAGTTCGAAGCTACAACTGCCTCAAGCGAGTTGGCGTTGAAACTATCGGCGATCTTGTTGCCAAGAGCGAGGCTGAGCTGGCTGCGATCCCGAACTTCGGTAAGAAGAGCATCGAAGAGGTTATTGAATCACTCGAACGTCATGGCCTTAGCCTTAGACGTTCAGAACTACTGTGAAGTTGAAGAGCTGAAGGCAGTATAGAAGCGGAGTAAGTCATGAGACACAAGAAAAACAGAGGCAAGCTCAACAGGTCGTCGGCGCATCGTGATGCCATGATGATGAATCTTGCTGTCGAGCTCATTCAGCACGGTCGTATCAAGACGACGTTGCCAAAGGCCAAGGCGTTGAGGCCTTATGTTGAGAAGCTTGTGACCCGTGCACGAAAAGGTGATTTGCACTCGCGGCGAGTTCTGCTTTCAAAGCTCTGGTGCAACGACCGCGCTTCTTCTCGTAAAGCTGGTGGCAGCACTGCTGTTGAAAAGCTCATCAGTGATATTGCGCCTCGAATGCAAGGGCGACCAGGTGGTTACACGCGAATCGTAAAGATTGGTCCGAGGCAGGGCGATGCAGCGCCGATGGCTTTTATCGAATGGGTTGATCATCAGCCCAAGCCAAAGGCAGCTAAGTTTGGTGCTGCAGGCAGCGGTGCGCATGCACACACGCATGATCACGAGCATCAGGCAGTAGCAGCCGGCTGATCAGATCAGCAGCTGGGGTTGTTGCTTGCGATCCCGCTCTTATTGGAGATTATTCTCTCTGGATAGCTATTGGCGTGGCCCCTAAGCGGCCATGGGCGGTGTCGAAAAAGGACTCACCTTCGTAACCTGGTTGTCGATGAGTGGTGCGACCCCCGATGGAGTTGGATGAGGATTGCAAATTGTGAGCATTCGCACTGCTTACATTGCATTCGAAGCCAACTGAGCATCCATGGAGGGTGCGTGAGGTCATCAGCTCCACAAAGAGTCATGCAGTTGCCGGCAACGGCAGCTACTCCCGCTTCGCCAGCGGGAGCTCCTGCAGCGCCTGAGCAAACCGCTCCTGCAGCGCAGCCTGGCGGCGCTCCAATTGTTTCTTCAACCGAGCAGCCTGGTGGCGCAGAAAATGCTGCTCCTGCGCAGGGCGGCGCTCCAAATGACGCAGGCGCGGCCAAGGACGCCGCAGCCGGTCAGGCCCCGGGCTCGGCTACTCCTCAGGCTCAAGGTATACCAGCAGACCAGGGGCTAAAAGCGCTCGAGGCAGAATTTGGTGAAGAGTTTTTACCTCCGGTGGTAGCTGCCGATGGCAGCGTCTATATGCAGCGTCGAAAGCCTAAAGTCGGAGCAGACGGCAAGATCGCAATCGGGTTTGTTCTGGTCGCAAAGATCGATGCGGCTAAGAACCTGATGGTTATCAATCCCGAGTTCATCCAGGCGCAGCAGCCAAAGCGGGATCCAAAAGGCAAGCCAGTTCAGATCGAGGGCCGATGGTTCTGGCAGACTCTGGTACCGGGAGAGGATGGCAAGCTGGCATCCAAGCTTGATCCACTTTCCGAGGACGAAGTGCAAAGGCTTGGCGCAGCTCTTAAGCAGCAGGAGGAGCAGCAGAAGGCGCAGGCGTGGGATCAGGATAAGGCTGAGTGGAGCAACAGGCTCAACCGCGTCGCACTGCCGATGAAGACCATTGGTTACACGGGCAGCTTTCTGAACGCCTTGGCCGCAGGGCCTGATCCGATTACGGGCAAGACCCAGGCCAACTGGCTGAGCGGCTACATGGCGCTCCAGATGCTCGATGCTCAGTCCGAGGGCAAAATAATTCCCAAGTTCATGAAGTCTGGTGCATTTGGTACGGCTCTTGACCTGGGCACGAACGTATACATGATGCTGGACATGGGGAACGACATCAAGACGCTTGGAACCGCATTTCCGGCGCTCGCATCTGCGATGAGAGGATTTACTTCTCCGACCAGGGCGATTATTGATGGCGCCAAAGGTGGCGCTGCCGCTGGAGCTGGCGCGGCCATGCAGGAGGCTGGCGGCGCTATGGCAAAGGCTGCTGTAGATGCTTCTCAGCAGATTGATCCAGTAGCTACCGCCATTAATGCGGCAAAAACTCCGGTCCAGCGGGAGATAGCCCGATTGGGAGGAGACATCGCGACGGGCGCAGTCAAACTGGTCGGTGCAAAAGACATGGCCGGAATGTCGGCAGTTGTAACGAGCCAGAACGGAGTTCAGGCTGTACACCTGGTGCCAAAAGGCATGGTGCAGGAGGGAGCTCGGATGGTCGCGAAGGCTGGTGAGTCTTCGTTGTCTGGGCCGATGAAGCTTCAGAATGGAATCAAGGATGCGATTCACGGCACTGTGAAGCAGCTTAGCCCGGGCATCAGAACGCTCATGCTCGGTGGCAGCATCTTGGGCACCGTAGCGAGTGGTATAAACCTGCAGCGAGTAATAAAGCACAACGGCGGCAAGGCGCTTTTGAATACTTCGCAGGGTCGCAGTGCGTTGTTTGGTTTCCTTACAAGTGCCAGCATGCTTGGAATGTCGCTGTTGCCTATGGTTGGCGGTCCACTTGGTTCGATTGCGGTTGGAGGTACTACAGCACTCTCGGCGGCAATGTCTGGTTTGAACGTTGCCAGCAACGTTTTCTCGGGCGTGAGCTTCCTCAACCAGGCTGGACTGTTTGGTGACGGCGGATGGATGGATCACGATGCTGCGAGAGCTGCCTTCCTGGTGCCACCACTGACGCCGATTGGGCTTTGGGCAATGCGCATGAAAAAGAAGAAAAAGGAAGCTGAAAAGGTAGCGGCCGAGCAGCAGGCGCGACAGGCAGAAGCTGCCAAGCAGGTAGTGACAGTACGTGACCAGGCGCTCGCAGTGCTGCAGCAGACCGGTACGCTTCCAGGCGGAAAGCAGGGCCCTGGTGGTGAGATTCTGATCTCTACAGGGGTATCGGCCGACGCTGCCACAGGTGGCGCTGCATCAGGAAGCGAATCGAAGGCGGGCACCAGCGCGCCCGGCCCTTCTGCAAGCGAGCAGAGGACGCTACAGCTTCTCGCCCGACCGGTTCGGTGAAAATTAAACTTTTCACATCCCCTTGACAGGTTCAAGAAAGTGTCGCACGATGATTGCAAGTCACAGAAATGTGGCAATTGGCTGAACGTTGAATTCAGTGAAGTGCTCAAGGGACAAAATGAGCAGGTTCACAACAAGATCAGCGTACGGTCGGGACGAGAGGACAAAGTAATGGCTCCAAATATTGGAAATGCGGCCGCAACAATTCCTGGCGGTGCTACACCGACACCTGCAGCAAACCAGCCTGCAGCACCCGGGACAGTGGTACCAACAGCAACAGGCACTCAGAACGTAACTACGTCGCCTGTTACCACGCCATACAACGTTCCTGCCGCAGTCAACACGTTGCGTAACCCAGGACCTTTGACGCCACAGTTTGGTGTCAGTGAATTTTTGACCAACATCGGTAACTACCTGCAAACCGGACAGGTGGCAGCTGCAAACTTCGGTGAGATGCTCTACAAGAATGCTCAGGCAACTGGCCAGTTGGATCAGCTGGGTCTGTTCGAGCTTCAGAGGTTCCACTCCAACATGCAGCATGCAACGGAGCTCCAGAAGTCAATCTTCGACATGCGCAAGAGGCAGATTGAAACATGGGCAACCGTCCGCTAAAGGCTGAATAGGTACCACTCAACAAACAAGGGTTTAATAACACGTAGAAGAAGCAGGAAAAACAAATACAACAGAAGGACGGCACAGTGCCAGACCTTGAAACAACTGATAAGGATGCAGCACTTGAGGGAAGCCTCATTGCTGGTGTGCCTGCTCGAGTTCGTTCAAGAATGGTTAGTGCAGTGTCTGTTGCCCGAAGTAAGGATCATGCACTTGAGCTTGCCATTGGGATCCTCCTGGAGAATGGAACACCCGAACAACGCAGTGCTGTTGTTGAGGCGTTTCGTGCCAACACCCAATTGGCGTATCAGTGGGATACCGCATGGAATGAGCTAAGAGCACAACATTTGAATTCCCCCAACAATTGAGAACCCCCCACTTTGGTGGCATGCAGCTACCAAACACAGGTGACTGAGGTGCACCAAAAAAAGGCAGGCAATCATGAGTATCAGTTCAGTTGGAGCCATAGCCAGAGGTTACTCGGCAAGCATGGACCAGACAGCGGTCAAGCTTGGTGACAAGTCAATCATGGAAGATCCAGTGCGCCTCGCAAAATTTCAGCAGGATATGTTTTATGCCCAGGCTGGCTACAACCTCTCAGCCCGGGTTATGCAGGATCTTCACAATGAGCACAGGGTGCTCGGTGAGCTGTTGCGTGACGCATAGTGGTAGCAGTAACTCCATGAATGCACCGGATTCCTGGCTCTGATTTCAATCGGTGAAATCAAAGCACTTTAAAGATTGCATCGAGGGCATCGTGCATTTTGTCTTCAAA
>CAYTTD010000064.1:0-7804 GCA_964440595.1 uncultured Gaiellales bacterium | reverse complement strand
TAGCGAGCATCTGCGCCAGCACGCTCCAGGAGTGCCAGCACCTTGATCGCAGGCGACTCTCGGTAGTCACCAACGTCACGCTTGTAGCTCATACCGAGAAGAAGGAGCTTGGCTCCGTTGATGCTTTTCTTCTGGGAGTGAAGCGCCTTCTCGATCCGGCGCAAACAGTGGTAGGGCATGTTGGAGTTGATCTTGCCTGCAAGCTCGATGAACTCCGTTGCGAAGTCGAATTCACGAGCTTTCCACGTGAGGTAGAAGGGGTCAATTGGAATGCAATGCCCTCCGAGCCCTGGGCCAGGGGTAAACCTCATGAAGCCAAACGGTTTGGTGGCTGCAGCGTCAATCACTTCCCAAATATCAATACCCATGCGATCACAAAGCATCGCGAGCTCGTTCACCAAAGCAATATTCACGCTGCGGAAGATGTTTTCGAACAGCTTGGTGAGCTCGGCTACGTCGGTCGTTGAAACGACATGGACGTTCTCAATTGCTCGCGAGTAGAGTGCGGAGCCCCGTTCTGCACACTCAGCGCTGATGCCGCCCAAAACCTTTGGTGTGTTCTTTGTGGTCCAGGTGGTGTTTCCAGGGTCAACTCGCTCAGGGGAGTAAGCAAGGAAAAAGTCTGAGCCAGCTACGAGGCCGCTCTTCTCCAGAATCGGCTGTACGACCTCTCGGGTTGTGCCCGGCCATGTAGTCGACTCAAGCACAACGAGATGGCCCTCCCGCAGGTGCGGAGCGATTGAAGCGCAGGCCTTCTCAACGAGCGACAGGTCGGGCTCGCGGTTTCTGTTCAGGGGCGTTGGCACAGCAACGATAACGGCGTCGCAGTCTCTAATAACTGAAAAGTCGGTAGAGGCAGTTAGTAGATCCCCTTCAACGCATCGTTGAAGATCTCGCGAGTCAATGTCTTCGATGTAGCTGACACCTGAGGTGACGGCGGAAACCTTCTCAGCGTCCACATCGACGCCGATCACCGTCAGCCCTGCTTCTGCGAATGTAACCGCAAGTGGCAGGCCTACGTACCCAAGCCCAACAATTGCAACATCCGAAACTGCCATTGCAATTCCTCCCGAGCTTTCTTTGGTTGTTTCTTGAGGAGTGGTCATCGTCGCGTCCGATCAGAAATAATCCATTTCGCCGCCAGTGGTATCTGACGGATTAGAGCCCCATACTATCCAACCTGCGCTGTGCTGCGAACTCCAATAACGCAGCTACAATGCGGCTTCCGGCGTCGCCCGAACCGTATGGGTTGGAAAATTCGGCTCCCGTTGCGCTCATCGAAACGGCATCCTGAACAGCGTCGTGGAATTCGTTCACGTCAAAACCAACAAGGCGATTTGCGCCAGCCTCAACCGTCTCAACCCACTCTGTCGAGGATCGCATGGTTACGCAGGGTACGCCATTGACCAGGGCCTCCTTCTGAAGGCCGCCAGAGTCGGTAACCACGACGTCCGAGCGCCTTACAAGCGCGGCAAGATCCAGGTAGCCAAGCGGTGGCAGGAGAACGACGTTCTCAAGCGCGGTGATCTCCAGGTGAAGACCAACCCTTTCAAGAGCATATTGGGTGCGGGGGTGGACCGGAAAATAAAGTGGAACGGGCGAAACCTTTAGGCATTCGATCACGGCCTCGAGGCCTTCGCGCGATGTGCTTGCCTCACGATGAATTGTCAGCACGCCGTAAGGTTCATCTTCCGGCACTCCAAACATGTCAGCGAGGTTTTGCCACCGCCCATCGGCCGCCGGAGCAAGCTGGATGGCTATGTCGGCCATAACATCACCGACACGCACAACTCGGTCAGGTGGCAATCCCTCAGCTCGCAGGTTCAGCTGAGCCTGTTCGGTTGGAGCAAACAGCAGATCTGACATGTGGTCGACGAGAACTCGATTCAGCTCCTCGGGCATTGTGCGATCTCCAGATCGAAGACCGGCTTCGATGTGAGCCACGGGAATGTGCATTTGCGCGGCAGTCAGCGCACCGCCGAGCGTGGAGTTTGTGTCGCCATACGTAACAACCACACATGGCTTTACTTGCCGATAGACCTCTTCAAGTGCCGGCATCATGCGCGCAAGCTGTTCAGGGTGAGAAGCTGACCCGACACCTAGCGAGTAGTGTGGCGCAGGAATTTCCAGCTCGTCAAGAAAAAGACCAGCAAGCTCATAATCGTAGTGTTGACCGGTGTCGATCACGACCATGGTCGCATCTTTCGGGGATGAATCAACCCACGCGGTGTTGATTGCCGCATGTTTAATGAATTGAGGGCGATTGCCCAATACTACTGCGATAGTGGCCGTTGTCACGCAGGCATTGTACGCTTTGAGTCAGAGCATGACGGCAGAAAAAAATAACAATTTGATATCAAACATCGTTGCAGCCGCCGGGGTGACTGTGTTCATCGTCGTTTTGCAGGCGCTGCTGATATCCGTCCTGGCAGCCCTGTTTCTTCACGGCAGCGGCGCCCTGCGAATGGACGAGCTTCGCAGCCAGATCGTTTTGATTGCGGGAGAGGGTGTGATGGCAGCCATCTTATGGATCTGGTTCAGGCAAAGACAAAATCAGGAGTCGGCATCTCACGAGCCTTCCGTCGATGGAAACCGACATTACAGGTCGATCAAGCTCTTGCTGCCCGTTATCGGAGTTCTCGCAGTGATGCCTCTCGTTACCGGCCTGTTTGATGATGGGTTTGCGAGCGGCGGCTTAGTTCAGGTGGTTGTCGTATTCACGTTGCTCGCACTTGCTATCTCCTTCTCTGAGGAGCTTGCGTTCAGGGGAGTTGTCTGGAGGTTTGCTGCTGGGGACGGCGCCAGACAGGGGCAGGCAATTCTTATCACTTCCGTGCTTTTTGGCCTGGTCCACCTGCCCTTGCTTGTTGAAAAGATGACGATGGTTCATCTCGTCAACGCGGTTGGCGTTACCCTCGGTGTGGCGATCCCGTTTGCCGTTGTGCGGGCGATGACAGGCTCATTGGCCGGACCCATAGTGGCTCACGCATTGATCGACTATGCGGCATTTACCCGGTTGGGGGCGCCCGAGTTGCCGTCAACCATGCCGCCATCTCAGGCTGCTTTGGTCATCACCGCCTCGCTGGTGCTTTGCTCCGCATATGGTGTGCTGTGGTTTATTCGAGGTCGAGTCCAAAAGGATCCGGTTGGTACGTCTTGACATCCGGTACAACGACTGACACTCGCCAGGTTTGTGCAGCAATTCGAATGCCCAGTTCCCTGATAAAGGCCCACGGCGGCTCGCCGCTGCTTGGGCTGAGCGGTGCCACGCAGAGAGCTACCATGTCATCGCGTCCGTCGGGTCGTGAAACTAACCGAGGTGCCATTCGCCAATGTCTTGCGACCCCCGGGTTTTCCGAAAGCGCGTTGGCGGTGATCTGATCGATCGTCGCCAGAAGTGTCAGCCGCCTGTGGTCAAGGCGCCCGTCAACCCTCTGCCAGGCCAGTGCTGATGTCACCATGATCTCCCCCCGTCTCTCATGCAAATCAAATTGAACCGTTGCTGTTGTGGAGTACTTGCCCTTCATCACGCTCAGGCCAATCAATGACCACCGATGCGCGTCCCAAGTGGGCCACACCACTGACCCCTTGTGCCCCGATCGATCGTATTGTGTCAATTGCTTTGTTTACAGGCAAAAAAGCGACAAAGAGCCAGTCGATGAAGCCTTCCAGTCGGCAACGCCCTCAACCGTAAAATTATTGACTGACAAGTCAATAATGACCAATATGTCAGTCGATCTGAAAAACCCTTTTCCAATTGTCAATTTAGCGCTACGATGAGGTTGTGCAGTGATGCACACCGTGTCAAACCCTTCAGGGCCTACACAACGGGGTGTAGGTACAGGGGGATCGTATAGAGAGGCAAAATCATGAAAGTGCCAAGCATCGATACGATGTCGTGGTTCCTGCTGTTCATCGGTGGCCTGAATGCCGGCATCAATGCCGTATTCAGCTACGACGTCATTGGGCGGATCCTCGGCGCAAACTCGACCGCAGGTACCGTGCTCTACGCTCTAGTTGGTATGGCAGCGCTTTACGCGTTTGTTGACCGCATGGGCTGGATGGGCGACGAGGCCTAGGTCGTAACTGGTAACAAGCCAGGCAGGCACCTGGTCTTATAACAGAAATTGAGGGGTCATCGGATGAATTTAGGTGGCCCCTCAGTCGTTGTCGAACGCAGCCACGAAGCGAACTTCCTTCTACGACTCAGCTGGGTTTCGAAACGCTTCGATCTCCTTCAGCGCCATCAGGGCGTTTATGGATCGCGGAAACCCACCAAACGGCACGGCATGCAGAATCGCGTCAATAACCTGGGCAGGCGTTGCTCCCACACGCAGCGCCCCCCGTGCGTGAACTTTGATCTGAGCCTCACATCCCCCCATAACGGTAAGCATCCCAACGGTAATCAACTGCCTGGTAACTGCCTCAATCGATTCGCGCTGCCAGGCCGTGCCGTAACCAAAAGAGATGATCCAGTCAGCTAGATCGGGAGCGATCCCTCTGACTTCGTCAACGACTTTTGCGTTTCCATAGAGACGGTCGAGCGCGTCGGCCCCTCGAGTTGTTGCGGCGCTCATGTCTTCGTTGGGTCCTGAATCCATTGTTCGAATCTATCCTGTAGTCGGTTTAGAGTCACTTTACTGGTTGGAATTCAATCGCTTTCCCGAGATTTTGTCGACACTTCATGTGATCATTTTTGGGTGGTGACCGTGCATGTATTTGAGTTGTCGTGGATGCACAATCCCGTTGCGGCGCGATATCAGTGAGCCAATTCACCACGAAGTTCGTACAACTTTCCTTGCAATCTGCACAATGCTCTATGAGCGCGGTCAAGAGGGTTTTCACGCGCGCCGATTACCTTACGCACGTAGGGAGCTTCAAGAAAAAAGTATAAAAGCACGAATTTGCAGCGAAAACCCTACAAAAACCAGATGCACAAACCTGACCGCAGACACATCCATGCGAATGTGCCGGCATTGCCGGAAGCTTTTGGTGCGTTCAGGGCTGCATCGACCATAGCGGTTTTCCGCTTTGGTCCAGGAGGCGTATCGATACGGGTTGTTGATGTTGACGCCGCAGGCAACCCGACGGTGCGTTCAAGCATGCATCGCACCACCGCGGCAGGAGCAACTCAGCATTCAACGAGCGGCGGAGGCGGTCGCTACAGGTGGCAGGAGCTACGAAGATCGCTGGCGCAGTTGGCACCCGATCTGGCCCGGCTGAGGAAGCGCCTTGTTGACGAACAGGTAGACCAGGTTGTTTTGTCGATTGGGGATGTGCTTGAGGATGGAGCAGCGCAAGCAGCAACGCTGCTTCTTGCCAACAGTTTAGGCACTCCGGTGATATGCGTTGACGGAAGGCTTGAGTCAGGTCTAGCTGCAGCGTACAGGGCATCTGAGTTCTCGAAGGCCGAGGAGCGTGCGCTGCGAGTTGTGCTCGATATTGGCGACAGAGCCTCGTCTATTGCGTTTCCACGCAGCGGACAGAATCCAATCGTGGTTCCCATCGGGCTCGGGATAGTAGATGTAGTTGCGAAAACCATGGTGCCTGGCCTTCCGCCTGGTCCAATGGTGGTAGATGAGATTGCAGCAATCGCCCGCCAAGCGATAAGCGATCTGCGTGACCTCAAAGGTCTGATCTCATGGGAATACGAGATCACGCTCTCTGGCGAGCTGATAGACGATTTCGAGCGCATTGTAGGTATTCGCTCCGGCGGGCGATGCTTGCCAGATCCCTTGATCAAATGGCTTGACGAGGTCAGCTCGGGTCGCAGTAGCAGGGAAATAGATTCATCGCATGGGCCAGGAGATGAACGGGGATTCGAGAAATTGTTGGCGTTGGTTGCTCTTCTGGACGGTTTCAGTGACGTGCTGCCCATGGGCGCCTTCAGGTTGACTCCCCGCAGCGTGCTGGAGCCCTTGGTCGGCTGGGGTGCAGCTCAGGTGGCTTCAACAGCTTTGGAGGCGGTCTCGCCCGAGACGGCAAGTGAGACAACTCCTGAGACCACCGAGCCGCTGGCGAGGCCCATCGGCTTGCATGCAGCTAAGGTGAAGTCTGAAGCCATCAAGGGAATTCAAACCACGATTGAGCGGGCCAAGACCGCCTTCGAGCGGCGCCGTAGTGTCGCCTCGGAATCCCAACCGGAAGCTATGGAAGTTGTGCCGCTCCCCGCTCCACCAGCCGCTCATGTGGTGGTGCCAGACGTACCTGAAGTACAGGAGGAGCCACCGAGCACGGAGCCACCGAAAGCGACCCCAGTAGTAATCGACCAGTTTGGCGCAGATCGGTCTTTGTCTGACCCTCCGCCCCCACGACGAATCGTGATTAGGGGTGCAATCGCTGCCATGCTTCTGGTTGGTCCGGCTGCTGTTGTGCCAATGGTCTTCCCGGAATCGTTCAGGGGTGTTGTCTGGCTTGTCGAAGGTGTGCTCGCCTTGATTGCAGTGGGGTACTTTGCTGGACGGTTCCTCTCAACCAGGCTTGCGAGATTTAGCCTGGAGCGAACCCTGGCGTCTATCGGACGAACCATGGCGCATCCGGTGACCGTTGCAGCTCTTGCGATGCTTGCGATTGGCGCGGTGCTGGTGCTTGCTCCAGGAAATATAGGCATTCCTGGTCTCGGAAGTGACAAAACCCATGTCGAGGGCACAAAACCTAAGCTGGTGAAGCGGCAGGTGGACGAAGAGCGGGGTGTAGTGGGCGGAAAGCCACTAAAGATGACCAGTGGGCTAAGCGTGGAAGCAGTTGACGTCACTGAATCTGTTGCAGACGTGTTTGAAAAGAACTATGAGAAGCCCAAAGGCAAGAAGTGGGTTGTGCTGCGCGTCGAGATAACAAATGACTCCAGGAAAGAAGTTGATTTGAGCCACGCATCCGTGATCGTCATGGACTCTGAACACAAGCGACACCTGCCTTCTGTGGGCGAGGGAATTACCAATGCCAAGGGTGGATTTCTCGAGCCAGGGGGAGTTGCATTCTTTGGATCCGGTTACCTGATACCAAAAGATGTCAAGCCAGAGCAGTTAAGGTTTGTTCCGAGCAACGGTGCACGGGAGGTAGCGGTTTTCACCTGGCGGAAAAATGTCGAGTCAAAGAGCGGCGGCGCCGAGTAAAGCCATCAGGAAGCCGTTTTCTTCTTTCGTTTCAGGGCTCTAATGAGGAAGAACGATAGAAGCAACAGTGCCCCGAGGCCCGCAACCGCATATGCGCCGAATTGTCGATAGGGAAGTATCTTGATCTTCCGTTCGGCCTTTGTGCGTGAGTCGTATTCGTCAAACACAATGTCAACCTGAGCGGTTACATTACCCACCTTTGGTGGCTTCTTCCAATCAAACTCAAAAGTTCTTTTTGAGCCTAGAAACACAACTACAGTATCAATTTTATTCTTGGGAATGAACGAGAATTCCTGGATCACGGCACCGCCCTTCTTGAGCTGCACCCGGGCGTGCTTGGCCTCTCTGAGGTCAGCGCGGATGTTTCCCTTATTCTCGAGCACTACGGCAAGAGGTATCGCCTGTCCGGAGCTTACCTTTGGCGCGGTAAATTTTTTGATCCTCAGGTCAAATTGCATATCGCCATTCACTCGTATCTCAAGGCGCACGGCAATCCGTGGTTGAATGACAACCTGTCCTTCAACCGGCTTCTTTTTCTGTGTGATGAATATGCCGCCGATGTAGTCGCCAGGATCCATGTCGTCCGGCACGGTTACCGTCCACGTAACAGGCTCGGTAGCACCTGGTCCGCTTACAAAGCTCTTAGGTGACACCTTGATCCAGTTAGCCGTATTTGATGGATCTTTTGCGTC
>CAYTTD010000063.1:0-7842 GCA_964440595.1 uncultured Gaiellales bacterium | reverse complement strand
GTAACGTTGCCAACCCAATGGTTGTTCAACCCGGTGGGATCATTGGATGCTCCACTTGGCGCGTACTTCGTCTGAATCTGCGCGACTGAGAGATAGCCCTCGTCCAGGTAGTAGCGACGCAATCCCTCAGCAATCGTGTCGATGCCATGCGCCCAGCTCGTGAATTGCACAGGTGAATTTGGGCAAGACCAACCCCACGCATTGAATTCGCCACAGGTAATCTGCCCAAAGCTGCTTTCTGCTCCAGCGATGGCAACCAACAATCTTGGGTCAATGCCCCAACGCTTACCAGACAGTTCAAAGAAAACCCCGTTGCCAACCATGGGAGATCCGTGGGACGCAAGGAAAGAATCAATCATGCGTCCATTCACTCCCCCAGCATTGCCAACGCTCATGACTCCATAGAATCCGGTCTTGGGAATTCGCTGCCCAGTGACCACCGTCGAGCTTCTTGTGGTATTTGCAACCAGAGTGCTCCCTGAGGAACTTGATCTTTTCCGTACAGCCTTGCGTCGTGCAATATTGGCCTCGCGGGTTCTTTGCCGCTCAATCCCATCGACTTTTCTATCCAGCGCATCCGCTTCATCCGAGAGCCTGGCTGCCTCTTCCAAAAGCGAGTCCTCGTCGGCTACGCTCTCCCTTAGCTTCTCTTCAGCGGAGTCAAGGTTCCGCACCATGTTGAATTCAAAGACTGTGATGTCATTAGTCAGCCTTGCCCTGGTGATTATTTCGTCAATGTCACGAGAAGCAAGAATGTTTTCAATCGGTGTTCGCTCACCGTGTCTGTAAGCGGATACAAGATGATGGGTCAGTGCGGCGAGCGCCGCGTCACGCTCCTTGGCAACACTTTCAATTACCTCGTGAGATCGCATCGCCTCATTCTGCAGAATCGACGACTGCTTCCTGAGTTGCTTGCTCTTGGCACGTAGATCAAGTGAGCGACTCGATGCATCAGTGTTGGCATGAGCGAATCCGGCCACTAACAACGCACCCAGACAAGACAATGTCAGAGCTGTGACAAAGAGCCATGACACGTTCTTTGTCCAAATCCCTCCCATGCGTGAGTACATCGGGCACGACTGGAAGATTCATTGAGCAGAAATTTTAAACTGAATACTCTGCAAATATTGAAGTTGCCACTCAAGATTATTCGGCTCGCGCCGATACCTTGGGGCATGACCGACGATGTGCACAGATTCTCGGCTGTTCCCGGCTGGTCTGGTTCCGATGGTGAATCAGATCTCCCGGAGGGGCGACTTACCGCTGACCAGCGCGAATGCTGGACATTCCTCAACAGCGTAAAACTCCTTCAACAGCTGAATGAAGACTCACTGGTTGAGATTGCACGCAGTGCCAAGCGCTGTGAGTACGCCGCGGGAACCAGGGTTATCTCGCAGGGAGACGATTCCATCGAGAAGGAATTTTACTTCATCATCTCCGGTCATGCAGACGTTTTTCAGGAAGAAGAGGGCGTCTCGGCAAAGGTTGCAAGACTGCAATCCGGCGACTGGTTCGGGGAACTTGGGCTGCTTGCAGATCTTCCCCGAGGTGCAACTGTAGTTGCAGTTGGGGCTCAGCCGTTAGTGGTCTGGACTGTCAATGCCGTTACATTTCACAGCATTATCGCCCAGGAAGTGTTGATATTCAGGCTTGTACGTGAACAGAAGCGAATCCGCGAAAGCGGCGAGTTCAAGGTGAGCGAGCTTGGTCTTTTCAGTGGACTGCCGATGCATGATCTTGGAAAGGTATTACGGGATGCCACTCAAGAGTGGTTCGCTGATTCAGCAAAAATTGTCACGCAGGGTGAAGTAGGCGACCGGTTTTACGTGGTGTTGTCAGGTACCGTTGAAGTCATAAGGGATGGAACCCTGCTTGCCGAGCTTGAAGAGGGCGATTTCTTTGGTGAGACTGCGCTGATATTCGATTGCCTGCGCACCGCGGACGTAGTTGCAAAGGGCCCAGCACTTGTTTGGTCCATCAACAGAGACACCTTTGAACGAATCATGCGGCATTACCTTCTGGGGCGCCCGGCTCTATCAAACACGATCTCATCGCGCATGCGTATGAGTGGCTGAGCCCCAGAACGAGGGCCATTGTGTGGCCTATTACGATACTTCCTGCTGCAAATAAACCGATAACAGGTCATGGATTTACCGTTTGGCGTCGCGCCACCATTACCGGGTCAATTAGCTGGAGGTCTGCCGCCAACGCTGACTCTGCCTCCAAACACCGGTATGCCTCCTCCACCTGGAGCTCCCCCACCCACGTCCGGTACACCTCCGTCTGGCACGAGCGACACACGCGGAGGGGGAATCGCACGGTTCCTGGCGCCAGCATTGGCAGGCGTTGTTACTGGCTTGCCACTATTCTTCATGGCAGGACCAGTCGCTGGATTGCTTGGGGCCGCGGCAGGAGCCGGCGCAACATGGCTTCTGATCTCAAAGGTGTCTCGCAATCGCTAGCAAATCAGGGAAGTGGCTGTGGTGCCGCCAATACCTTTATACTGGTGTGGATTGTCGACACATTTGGAGATGACACCTATGAAGGATTTTGACAGCGTATTCCCAACAGTATTTGTTCTTGGGTGCCTTTTTGTAGTCGGCCTGATGGTTTCAACAAGCAAACTAATCGGCTGACAAAACAAAAAGAATCTCTCATGAACTGAGCACCATTTGCCGATGGTGTCATCATGAGCGAGCCAGTTGAACACGGAGCCAAACCTGACGTTACACAACCGCCAACGAATGGCTCGAACGAATTTGAACATGGCTCACTTGACTGGTGTCTGGCTGCCGCGGTTTCTGAAGGGGCAAGCGACATTCATCTTAGACCAGGGGAACTCCCGTTCATGCGATCGCGCGGACACATTGTTCCAATCACTGGGGCTCAGGAGACCTTGACTGACTCCTGGATGCAGGTCGCCGTTGAGCACCTCACGAGCAAGGCTCCGAACAGGCTGGAGGAATTCAGGAATCACGGCGAGGCGGACCTAAGTTATGGGCTCGATGGTGTTGCCAGATTCAGGGTGAACATATTTCGGGAACGAGGAAGGCCTGCCCTGACACTAAGGGCAATACCGACAGAAGTACCCAGAATCGATGAGATTGGAGTACCACCGGTACTGGCGCAGCTCGCGCTTGAGAGCAATGGGTTGATTCTTGTGACCGGCGCGACCGGTTCAGGCAAGACGACAACTCTCGCAGCGATGATCGATCACATCAACAGAAATTGCCAGCATCATATCCTTACTATTGAAGATCCGATCGAGGTTCAACACCCCAACCATAAATCCATAGTTTCACAGCGCGAAGTTGGAACAGACACAGGTGATTTTTCGCAGGCACTAAGGCGGGCGTTGAGGCAGGATCCGGACGTGATTCTGATCGGCGAAATACGCGATGAGGAGACCATGCGCACCGCGCTTGCTGCAGCCGAGACTGGACACCTGGTTTTTGCGACTCTGCACACGATCGATGCAACCGAGACAATCATGAGGATACTCGACCTGTTCCCAACCGATGCTGAAAAGCAGGCACGAGCCATGCTCGCGGGGGCTCTAAAGGGAATAATCTCGCAAAGGTTGGCACGAACGACCGACGGAAAGCGCACTCCGCTGGTCGAGGTTCTTATCAACACAGGCCGCATCGCAGACTGCATCATGGATCCGGAGGAGACCGGAAAGATTGAAGAAGCAATTGCTGCAGGCGCCTACTATGGCATGCAAACTTTTGACCAGGCTCTGATAGATCTTGTAATCAGTGGCAGAGTGTCACGCGAAGAGTCAAGATCGCTTGCGTCGGCACCACAGGATTTCAACCTGAAGCTCGACGCGACCATCGCTCAAAAAGCTGAAGACGAAAGGCTTGCCGAGCAAGCAAGACTTGCTGAGCAGGAAGAGCTCCAAAGGCAACAGCTTCTACAACAGCAGCAAATCCTCCAACAGCAACAGATGGCCCAACAGCAGCAACAATCGGTTGTGGTAACGCCGGTGCCTGGTCAGGCTCCGCCCGCTCAGGCGCAACCGCCTGCTGCCGTGGTGATGCCTGTGCCTGGTTCAAACGCCATGCCGCCACCCCAACTACAGCCACAGATGCATGTACCACCTCCTGTTCAGACACAGCCTCCTACACACGCGCCACCTCCTGTTACCCCTTCAACAGCACCTCCGCCGGTTTCTCCCCCAGCTGCAGCACCTCCCAGTTAATGGTCTGGCGAATGTTTCAGGGGTAGAGTCGGGTCCGTCTCCACACAATTGAAGATTCTTCCCGTGTGAACAAGACCCGGTCATGCAATCGGTTTGAACCCCCCAACCAGAGCTCAACACTTTGAACCGCAACTTCGAAACCACCCCAGTGTGTGGGCATCGGAACGGATTCAAACCCGGCGAATTGATCTTCGAAGTACCTCACGCGTTGCTGGAGATCTTCACGAATTGAGGCTTCGCGAGACTGTTTCGATGCGTGGGCGCTTATCTGTGCACCACGAGGTCGCGTTGAGAAGTATTCGACTGCCTGCTCTTTTGGCAGCGCGCTGGCAGTTCCACGAAGGCGAATCTGCCTTTGAAGCACGGGCCACCAGAAGCTCAGAGCGACCTTGCTGCAATTTTCGATCTGAACAGCTTTGGCACTCTCAAGATTGGTAAAAAAAACCAAAGTACCTTGCTCAACGTTAATGCCTTTACAAAGAACCATTCGGCAATCCGGAGCTCCAACGTCATCGACGGTACAAAGATTCATCGCAGTCGCGTCAGACTCAGGGCTCCTTTGCTTCGCCTCGTTCACCCATTCGACCAGAATCTCAATCGGGTTTGAAGCTGACATTATCTCGCCGTCAAACTCATCCCCCCGGTATTCAATCCGAGACTTCGAAAGGTCATCCGGGTTCACCTGATAGATCTCGCGATCTTCAACATCTCGCGACCACTGAGCGGACCATAGAGGGTGTAGAGCGCTCGACCCCTCTGCCACCAAACCGCTGTCAAACCATCCGGTGAAGTGGAGATCGTCCCCGTCCCCCCATTGATGCTGACATCTCTGGTATCTATGTGTAGACACTCACCTCCAAACGGAGACAGCTCTCCCCAGTCCAAGGTTATCTGAGGCCTGGCGGATCTGATGGTCATATCCAGCTGCTCAGCGCCCCTCCACCAGGAAGCGGCGACGAATCCCTTAACAGGAGCGATTGAAGCTTCTGGCCCAACAGATGATGACATCTTGCGCCAACCAAATGTTCCCTCTTCAAACCCGGAAGGTACCCACCTTGGATACCGGGGCTTGAATTTGACCCACTTGTTTCGTGACGTAAGCTTCTGGCTCTTGAATCCCTGATCAACATCATCGGCTGGCTTGATACCGGTGGGATCTGGAAATACGAAAACCGTGTCTTCAATTACGTTATTGATGCCCGAGTAGCTGATATCAATCGACTCGGTCTTGCTTCCCCTTGTCTCGACCACCTTGAGTGGTAGCAGCGTATCGCTGGCAAGCATCACCGTTCGCACGCCTTTCTTCTTGCCAGCACAGTCATTTGCAGGCACCTTCCAGGTTACTTTAAATGCATTTTGCCCGTTGATGGTAGTTGAAGTTACAGTTGCATTCTTGGTGCGAGCCCTGGACAACGCAAAGTTGCCCTGCATGTAACCTGCCAGACCTTCACCGAGGCGATAGCCGTCAGGTTGAGAATGAATCATGTTCGATTCTGTGGAGTAGTAGTCACCCTGTCCTTGATCATTGGTCCAGGAATTGAGCCTCCTTGTACCCGTGTCGATCTGGTACTCGGTGCCTGACGAACCGCTGTACTCGGTAATTGCGGACCATTGGTTTTGCCCGCGCCAATTGATTTGGGTCGTTTGCGAAGTGTCGCCCGAAGCAGTCAACGTAGCAGTGAAAGATTTGGCGATGGTTGCAGGCATCATGATTCCCGCAGGCAATGCTTTGTCGACGGCTGTCGCAGGTGAAGTCGCCACTGACAGCGCCACGGCAAGTGCAACTGAGCAACCAACCGTGCCGCGAAGAAAATTTGACTTTGTTAGGGGCATCTCAATGCCTTTCATTGTTGGGATCCCAATTCTCTGGCATGAGTATAAAGATCAACGATGTCACTCCATATCTGATCCCGTACCTCTGCAACCCGTTCTCTAGAAGGAGTCGGGGTGATCTCAAATACTCTTGGTTCCCCCCACACCGCAGTGATGCGCCTCAGGCGCCAAGGTCGAGTTTTTTTGCCATATGCTGTCGCCCGTTTACCACCCCAAATACCCACGGGAACAACTGGAGCACCAGTCATCAGAGCCAATCGTGCGATTCCGGATCTAGGTTCCAACAAACCGTCATCTTTCCGATGCACTCGTCCTTCAATGAACATTACGACTCCATCGCCCGAGTTGATGACTTCGCGAGCGATGGCAAGCGCAACCTCGGCGCGGCCTCCACCCTTCTTAACCGGAAAACCACCCAACCACCGAATCAGGCGGCCTGCAATCGGCCATCTAAGCGCTTCCTCTTTGGCCATGAATCGGAGCCTAACGCGCTCCTGCCCCATCCCCAGAACGAAGGGGTCAATTCGCGAGCCATGATTTGCGGTGAGCAGAAACCCGCCTGA
Organism: uncultured Gaiellales bacterium; assembly: GCA_964440595.1. Taxonomy (GTDB): domain Bacteria; phylum Actinomycetota; class Thermoleophilia; order Gaiellales; family SKUG01; genus CAYTTD01. The sequence goes on along the minus strand of CAYTTD010000063.1, from coordinate 1,242 downwards.
CTGGGGTACACGCGGCTCGTGACCAAAACCACGATACCTAACGATGAATCTCGCGGGTCGCGTGAAGATCCTTCTGCCGATCTTCTGAATCCTTGACGGATCAACCGCAGTCCACGCATCAGGAGGCAGGTGGTCAATCTTCATCTTGCGGGATACTTTTCTTCGTCGTTCAACGGGCGGAGAACCAGAAGCCCTATGACAATGGTGCCGGCAAGCACTATGAGTGCAACTCGTGATGCAGCCAACTCGCTAACGAAACCGGACCGATCATGCAGGATCCATGTGGTGCCGCCCCACAAGAAGAGCGGCCCAACACCACTGGAGAGTTTTCCCACCAGGTTGTACAACGCAAAAAATTCACCCCGCATGGCTGGAGGTGAAAGTCGCATCATGAAGACGCGGTCACTAGTCCACACACCGCCAAGGGTTATCCCCACCAACGGCCCAAGCACCCAGACCATTGCCCCGGAGCCGGTAGCGCCCGCGACGCACAGCGTAATGGACGCCATGATCAGAATCGATATCAGAATCTTGCGAGGACCATGACTCTCCACCAAACGACCGCAGACGAAAGCTCCCAATGCCGCCGCTACCATCGAGATTGCAAGCACCATCGTTCTATCTGCTTCGGTGAATCCACCAAGACGCCCCATGTAAACCGTCATGAACCCAATCACAGTTGCAATGGAATCGACATAAAGGAAGCGTGCGAGCAAAAACCTTGCAAGTTCGCCGTGATCTCTTCGCACATTTCTAATCGTGCCAATTACCTGACTAATTGCATTAGTCACCAACAAGGCAATTTCTTTGCGCGCTCCATCGTATGTTGCTGGCGTTGACTCACGCACCCACAGAACCAGCGGCAGTGAGAACACCGCAAAAAGTACGGCGGTGGGAACAAATGCTGACTGCCTGTCTCCGTTTTCAACGAACCAGGTGAGAACCACTGAGCCGGCGAGCACTCCGACGTAACCCAGCCCAACTCCAAGTCCACTGACGGTTCCTCGGTGCTCGGCGGGAGCTACGGAAGCCAGAAGAGGGTCATACATGGAAAGCGAGAGTTGGTAAAAGAAAATTGCAAAGCCCGCGACAACCAAAGCCGCGTTTGTACTGCCAACCCCACCAAGCACAGCGGTGGAAAGAATACATGCGGCCGCAAAGATAATAAGGAACCCTTTCCTCCTTCCCATCTGATCAGAGATCGCTCCAATGATTGGCATTACAAGGACCAATGAAATTCCA
>CAYTTD010000062.1:0-7984 GCA_964440595.1 uncultured Gaiellales bacterium | reverse complement strand
AACTACCACTCCCCCGTGTACGCTCAACGACGAGTTCACCTTGGTCAACTGCTCGTCAATGGCATCTACAGTGCGCTTTGAGACTCCTCTGCCAACACCCTCGCAAAGCAACCACCGGGCGATCAACCTGCCCCGAATGTTCTGAGGAACTTTTACCAGCAGGCTCACGTTGAGCGATTTACCTGAGCCACCTTCACCGTGAGTTGCAATCTGTTCAAGAAGATGTGATTCCATCTGATTCAGGTCTGTCTCAACGCTTGTCAACGCTTCAACGGACGACGCAATGTTGATAGCGGCGGAAGGCGCACTTGCAAGCAATGCCGGAACCACCTGGTTTCTGATGCGATTACGAAGGTAGTTGCCAGTTGCATTCGAAGGATCGTCAGCCCATGCAATGCCCTGGCCGGTGAGCCAAAGTCGAAGGTGATCACGCTGGCACCCCAACAATGGGCGCACTATTTTCAGGTTGGAATCATTCACATGGCGAACCACTCGCAACGACAATGAACAACCACATGAACCTGTCGTAACCATTCCAATCAGGAACTGCTCGACACAGTCATCAGACGTGTGGCCTGTGGCGATTACGGTACAGCCAAGTTCATTGGCGACCTCTCGCGCGATTCTTCGCCGAACGTCTCTGGCACGCGCCTGGATATTCCCTTCGTGGGTGGCCAGAAATTCTCCAATGATTCGTACTATGGGTTCAACTCCGTACCTGCTCGCCAATCCGGCTAGCGCGACTCGATCTTCCTCCACGCTTCGCAAGCCATGATCAAAAAACAGCGGCACTACCGCACGAGGGCGGGCTCCTTTGGGTAGACCGTTCAGCACCGCCAGCATCGCCTGCGAATCTCCACCGCCGGAACAAAGTGCCAACACCCTGGTACCGCATAGGTCGACACCATGATTTGCCAGCGTTTTGCGGGCAATTTCAACAGGGGATGAAACGCCTTGGCTCTGCTTTTCGATGGATTGGAGACCACTCATCTGTGTAAATGGTACCTTGCAGAAACTTCTGCCGTCCTGGGGTAATGGTATCGATGCGGCCGATCACGGCCACCTGCCCGGATGCCAACGCCTATTGCCCGCCAGACAATTGCACACTAGACCCACCAGAATAGAAACTTGGAGTATTCAGGTTATACGTGTAACATGTCTGGCAGCCCAAACATGACAGATCAAACAGCCCCAACAAATGCAGATACCACCGACGCACAGCCGTTTGATGCTGCAAATGCAGATCTTTCATGGACGTCAAACGTATTGGCCAACCTGCAGACAAGGGTGGTTCGAGAGGCCAGGCGCGACACATGGTTCGTGGTCAATGAGACCACCGAGAACCTTGCCACGGTGCCATTGGCGGCATCGCAGCACAGAAGCATTCGGCGCGTTCAGGTGAACGGCGAAGTCGCCGAGTTTTCGGCACACGACGATTTAGTGATGGTGCGTCCACGTCACGCACTCAGGCCTGGCGCCGGAACTATTATCGTCGTGCATTACAGGTAGATCTACCAGAACGGCGTCTTGCGCTTCAACAGATTCTCGTGAAGCTTCTGCTGGATGGTTGCCCTGATTCGCTCGCTTAGCTCAAGCACGAAGGTCCGATCCTCTGCAGCTTCCTTCGGATAGCTGCGCACGTCGACCGGTTCACAGAACTCAATGTGCCACTTGCTTGGCAATGGAATGACCCCGGCGAGGCCAAACCAGGGAAAGAACGGTGTCATAGGCACAAATGGTGCACCAATAAGTTTGTTCACCATCGGGAAGTTACCAATCTTCGGGTAGATCTCTTCACTACCTACCACAGCGACAGGAATTATTGGTGACTGCGTGCGCAATGCAATCCGCACAAAACCACCGCGTCCGAACCTCTCCAGGTTATACCGCTGGTGGAAGTTCTTGGCCATTCCCTTTACACCCTCGGGGAATACGGCAACCAGCTCGTCGCGACGCAAAAGCTCATATGCATTAGGCGTACAGGCAAGAACCTGACCAGTCTTCTTCATGAAGTCAGCGAGCCAGGGAAGCCCCATCAACCAGTCGAGCACCAGGAGCCTTGCGTGCCTGTGAGAAGGGTGATCGCGAAGCAGCGCCACTTTGATCATGGCACCGTCAAAAGGCAGACCGGCGCCGGCGTGGTTTGACACGAGCAGCGCGCGCCCCTCCCCCGGAACATTTTCGAGGCCGTCAGTCTCAACCCGCCAGTACCAGTCGTAGAGCAGCGTCGCCAATGGCAGCAGCTTCTCCGTAAAGCGCTGGTCAAAACCGAAGTCGTCCTCCTCATAATCTCCTTGAGCGCGCTCTGCAATTGCAACTGCGACCGAACGCAATGCGACCGTGAGTTCAGCCAAAAACTTCTCCAGCCGCTCAGGGCTCATCAAGCCGTAAACCGTGGCAAACAGCCGAAAACGCTCGACATTTTCGAATAGAAAATCTCCTATGTCGTCAAAGCCTGGTTTACCGTTCCTGTTTTTCCGGCTGCCGTTTGCGGCTCCAAACAACGAGTCATTTTCTTCCAGATCGTGAACTACCTCGTCAAAGGCTTCCCGATCGAATGGCATGGATCCTGATCCCGACCGCGGCGTCTTCCTGCCAGGCGCCTCCTTCTTCGGCGCGGTGCTGTGCGCATGCTGTCGACAGAATTTCCCCCCGTTATCAGCCTTTCTACTGCACTGCTTGCCGCTTTTGGTTCTGGCCTCACACTTGTCTTGTCGTGTTGCAGTGGCAGTCACGATGGATCTCCTTCATATGCGTCGTCATCATCAAGCGCTGCGTCATCAACATTCACCTTGATCCCAACATGACTTGCAACCTTTTCCGCTGCGGCTTCCGTAAACGCCGGCGCAAAGCGCGAAAAGACTCCGTCACCACCCAATGATGGCATTTGCTGCATCTTGTTCTGAACGTAGTCGAGCAGCTCGCGGTCAAACATTGGAACGTCATGTTTTTCGTGGTATCGGCGCAGTCGCACAAACTCGGCAAAGCGCTCGGCGGCCTCTCGAGTGGTGTATTCAGGCAGAAAACCAAACTCCTCAATCATTCGATTGGTTGAGACCCCGCGCCCAAACTTGAGCTGGCGATCGTACCGCGACTGTGCATAAAGAACACCAAGCCGCTCCATCATTCGAAATGCGGGACCCATCATTGGTGGAATCAACGGCAGTGGGATACGACCGGCCATGCGAAGGAATTTGGCAAGAGTGATCGTGCCAGGCCCTGCAACATTAAATGTGCCCGGTTTTGCATGCCTCACGGCGTGAGCCAAAGCATTTACTGCGTCGTGTTCATCGATGAACTGCATTCGTGGGTTGAACCCAGCATGGGTTGGCACAATCTGCGACGAGAGATAGCGGGTAAACGCTGTGTCAACGGCCTCGCCGATCGAATTGGCAAATCTCAGGATGGTAACGATGGCATGCGGCGCCCGGTCACGGTAATCGTGCGCGTATGCCTCAACCTCAGCAATGTCACGCGAGTACTGATCACGCAGTGGGGATCTTGCATCCATGTCTTCCGTAAAGAATGCCGGGTCGCGAGGAGATGCACCGTAAATTGCAGTGGAACTTCTTATGATTACCTTGCGAACGTAGGGACTCGAGGCACAGGCAGCAAGAAGATTCATCGTGCCAATGACGTTCATATCGTGCAGAATCCTGCTTGATTCTCCGGGGCGATTTGCACCGTATACCTGCGTGTGAACGACCGTATCCACGCGCGTAACGTTGATCAAACGTGTAATAGCAGGATTTCTGATGTCACCCCTGACAATTTCAGTTCTACCAAAGTCGCCCACTGGATCACGTGTGTCGAGAGCACATACGAAGTCTAGCGATGCATCTTTCTCAAGCTGACGAGCCAGGTTACCGCCCCAGAACCTTCCGCCGCCTGTAATGAGAACCCGGCGGGTTCTCGGGGGCGAAACCGAAAGAATTGATTCACCTGCTGTCATAAAAAACCTCTCATGCCTCTGGCCTATTCAGCATGCGCTGGAAGCCTACGCATACCGTGACTGACATGCAACAGTGTCAGTCGTTTCATGAAACTACCCAAAGGACGCAGTAATGAATCAGGATCAGGAGGCACCGCGCACGGCGTCGATGATTGGGGCGTTCATTGGCCCACTGGAAGGACCATTGCCATTGTTCACAACTGGCCACCCATCCTTCCACTCGATGCGATCAACCAGCATCTGTCGGCCCGCTGATGCCTGATTTGGCACAAATGCGTGGTAAACCATCCAATCCTGCCCTGCATCGTCAGAGATCACCGAGTGGTGACCGGGCTCCCACCAGCCATCGTTGGACTCAAGGATTGGTTGATCCTTCTTCTCGAATGGCCCCAGTGGATCCTTGGATCGCGCGGCTTTGACTGCGTAGTTATCCTGCCAGCTACCTGCAGAGTACATCAGGTAGTACCACTCTCCACGCTTCTCGACCCACGGGCCCTCAACCAGCGTCTTTTCATACGAATCTCCGCCGCTACCCGGCATGATGATCCGCCGATCACCAATTGGCGAAATTGCACCGTCTGGGCCAATCGAGACCTCCTGCGCGGTAATGCCTTCGGGTCCAGACCCCCAGTAGAGAATATTTCTATCACCATCCCTGAGAAGGTATGGGTCAATCTCATACCCCCAACTGCTCGAGCTGATTAGTATTCCGCGATCATTCCAGGGCCCTTCGGGCGATGAGGCAGTCGCATAACCAACTGCCATGTGGTCGTCGTGCTTACGCCCTGAGTAAAACATCGTGTAGTGGTCACCGGTCTTTGTGATGTGAGGTGCCCACATGTCACCCTTCACCCAATCGGGCTTATTGGGAAAGGCGTCGCCGACGTACTTCCAGTTGACGAGATCTGTTGACTTGACGATTGGCGTGTTGTTCCAAATCATTGGCCAGTACATAGCCTGAGTGGTCGCAGCGTAAAAGGTTCCGTCCTCAGCACGGATTACTGACGGGTCTGGAGCATCATTTGCCAGAACCGGGTTTCTAAACTGCGGAGGAGTCACAGGAGCTGGAGTTGCCGGCACGGCCACCGGCTCAGGCAGAGGCTGGGACGCCGGCGGCTGCGACGCAACCGGCTCTGATGCCAATGGCTGTGAGGGGTACGAGGACTCCGAGCGAGGTATCTCGTCGCTTGACGGTAAGGGTTGTGGAGCAGGCGGAACTTCGGCCTGTTGGTTACCTGAAGCGCCAAAGTAGGCTGCCGTGCCTACGGCAAGAGGTGCAGCCACCACCCAAGGATTTGCCCTGACAAATTGAGCTACGTCTGCAGCTAAGCCCCGCGCATTCATGCAACAACAACACCCCGCTCCACCGAACTGTTTATCCACCATCACGGACATCTATTAGAAATCCCTCCGTGACGATACTTCGGTGAAACGGGGTGTATTAGTTTCGATTTTTTGCTATTTGTGCGCTCAGCTTGGTGGAATGAGGCTCATAACATACTGTTCGAGGCTTCCTTCAGCAGGCTGAATGATCACGAAGCCCTGGCCTACGAACTCCATCTGGAAGAGCTCACCAGAACCGCGACCGATCATTGACTTCATGACGCTGTCGCCCTTGTGGAACTTCGTCTGAAGCGCACTTGACCAGGCAATCGCCGCACTGACGTCAGCAACAGTGCGTGCACTTGCTGCATCAAGCATGACTGGCGTGCCACGGCTTGTGATGGCTACCCAACCCGTACCCTTGAGCTGCACGTTGAAGAGGCCACCAGCAAAGATGCCGACGCCCTTTTCGCGGATGATGTCCCACTCAAGTGAGGTCTCGAATGCCAGCACACTGCTGCCATTTACCGTGAGAGCGTCATTTTCGAGGTAGACGAGGTGAACGTGCTCTGCGTTTTTGGCGAAGAACACCTCCCCCTGACCACTGACTGTCATGAGCTGGAGGTCCTCACCTGTAACCAGCTTCTTGAGCAGCCTTTTGGCGCCGGCGCCCTCATAAGCGAAATTAACATCGCCCTGATAGCCAACCATTGCCCCCTGACGCGCTCTGATGTCACCAGACAGCGTTACCTTGAGCATGCGGTCATTTTGCAGCACAAATGGAGCAGCGGTCTGATTTTCTGCGAACTGTGGATCAAAGAGTGTACTTTTCATGACCACGTCCTACCCGCATCTCGAATTCCGTAACATGTAGGTTGTTATCTACTCTGAATCGAGATCGTCGAGGTCGCTCGACATCGAAGGCGGCCAATCGGCACCGTCGGCATCGCATCTTGAGATGCAGTGCATACCAACCAGGTTCTGCAGTGGAACGAGGATGTGTCCGTTGAGTTCAACGTGAGGAAGGCCCGCAACGACGCAATACGCGGTCAGTTGCCCTTCCTGAGATTCACCACCAAACAGCCATAGTTCGACATGTTCACCGATGTACTTAGCTGTGAAATCCTCCATCGCTCAATTTTACAGCATGAGGCTTTTACACGGTTCTGCGTGCAAGGTACACTTCACCGGTCAGTAAATCATCGTCACCACAGGGAGTTCACCATGCCAATTCACCTCCGAGCAGAAAAAGGGGACTACGCCGAAGCAGTTCTGGTGCCTGGCGACCCGTTGCGCGCCAAGTACATCGCTGAGACATTCTTCGAAAATGTCAGGCAGGTGAACGAAGAGCGGGGAATGCTCGGATACACCGGCACCTACAAGGGATCGCCCGTGAGCGTGCAGGCGACCGGCATGGGTTGCCCAAGCGCAGCAATCGTGTTCGAGGAGCTGCATCAACTCGGTGCACAGAGGATCATCCGCGTTGGTACCTGTGGTGGGCTGCAGCCCGGCATGACAATGGGGGATCTCGTTGTTGCCACGTGTGCAACACCGCAGGATCGCACCGCTCTTAACTACACAGGTGGCGAGATGTACGCACCAGCCGCCGACTTTGAACTTGTGATGAGCGCCGTCGGTCATGCTGCGGATCAGAATCGCGGCGTGAGGGTCGGCGGAATCGTTTCCAGTGACGTTTTCTATCAGCCCGATTCAGGCATCGCACAGCGCTGGAGCGATCGCGGCATCCTGGCCGTTGAGATGGAGGCTGCGGTGCTCTACACGGTGTGCGCATTGAAGAAGATGCGTGCACTCGCGATGTGCACAGTGAGCGACATCGTGGTCGACGGTGAGTTCATTCGCATCAGCGATGAGGAGCTGCGCAAGGCCGTTGATCAGATGACGCAAATTGCCATCGAGGTTGCCATCGACACGCAGGTCGGCACCTACACCTCTGCAACAGGTAAGGCAACTGCGGGCGCCGGCGCCTGAGGCGAGCAGCGGCAACGCTGAGACCATTCGATGACCAAGCGCCACCTCGTAATAGTCAATCCAGCTTCCGGTAGTGGAAAAACTGCGTCTCGTTGGCAGGAAATCGTTGCTTCTCTAAAAGCAAAAGGCGTTGACGGCAGCGTCGAACTGACTGAGCACGCTGGTCATGCCACGACTATTGCCCGTGACTTTGCCAGAGGCGGCGCCGGGCAGATCACGGTGCTCGGAGGCGATGGCACAATTGGCGAGACCGCAGCTGGTCTGCTTGATGGCGCAACAGGTGATCTGATTGATCGCGAGATGCACGTGGCGGTGATCCACCAGGGCACAGGCGGCGATTTTGCACGCGGTCTTGGAATCCCCAAGACTGTAGATGAAGCTGTTGAAGTCGCTGCCAATGGCGTGCCGACGTTGTGTGACATGGGCGTGGCTCGTCTTGCCGGCACAGCTCCCGGTGGTGAAATCATTACCAGGGGCTGGATCAACTGCTGCAACGTTGGCTTGGGCGCAGACGTTGTTGAGAAGGTAACCGGCCGACTGAAGAAGCTGGGTGATGCTGCCGCGTTTGGTGTCGCGAGCATCGGGTGCATCATGGGGAATCGCTCGAGGATGGTCTCGGTAGAGCTTGACGATGAGGAACTTGGCTCTGTGGCAATAACTGAGGTTATGGTTGCCAACAACACGCATGCAGGTGGCGGCATGAACGTTGCTCCCGCCGCT
>CAYTTD010000061.1:0-8064 GCA_964440595.1 uncultured Gaiellales bacterium | reverse complement strand
GCGTTGCAATCGTCAAGACGGCTTCGGGGCTTGGTCTGCAGGGAGCGGTAGAGGCTCATCAGAACTTCATAACCTGGTCAACCTTTGAGAAGCCTCTCCATAAAATAGATTTCTCTGTCAGCCCTGTAGCTGTTAAGGCGGCGTTCGAATTTCCGCACACCACTGCTATTGCCAGTGACCTCGTTGCGCTAGTAGATGCTGCGACGGTGCTGGTTCCAAAAGGTGGACTTAACGCGTTTTACAATGGTCGTTTTCTGAATGGAACGGCGACTAAGTTCGTGCCAATCGGTGGCACAAGCCGACAAACATTCTGAAAAAACATATAGCTTCGACGGTCTAGACGATTGTAACCATGCGATCGATTGCCTTGCGGGCTCGTGAGGCCACCTCGTCGGGAACGGTGATTACATGCTCGGTGTTGCGAAGCGATCGTTCGACCTTCTCAAGGGTAATCATCTTCATGTACTTGCAGATTGCTCTTTCTGAGATCGTCTCAAAGCGCTTGTCTGGATGCTCTCGCTGCATGCGGTGCAGAATGCCGACCTCGGTCGCGATCAGAAAATCATCCGATTGCGAGTCGTCGATGCGGCGAAGCATCGCCTCTGTTCCCAGCACGCTTACGCGGTCAGAGGGCAGGTCTCCGGTCGACATCATGTACATGCATGAGCTTGCGCAACCGCACTCAGGGTGTACGAGCAGCTCCGCCTCGGGGCTACGCTCGAGACGGTCTGACACGTCATCCGGACGAATGCCTGCATGCACGTGGCACTCGCCGAGCCAGACCTGCATTTTGCGATTGGTGACCTTCTCCAGCCATGTACCAAGAAACATGTCAGGGCAGAACAGGATCGTTTGATCCTCCGGAATTGATTCGATTATCTGCCTGGCGTTGCCAGACGTGCAGCAGTAGTCGCTTTCAGCCTTGACCTCGGCGGTCGTGTTTACGTAGCTGACCACCACGGCACCGGGAAACTGTGCCTTCCACTCCACCAGTTGCTCGGCTGTGATCGTGTCGGCGAGGCTGCAACCCGCTGCAAGGTCGGGTAGTAAAACTGTTTTGTCTGGGGAGAGGATCGCTGCCGTCTCTGCCATGAAGTGAACGCCACAAAAGACGATCACGTCGGCGTCGGTGCGGGCTGCCTCCTGCGACAGGCCCAGAGAGTCGCCAACGTAGTCAGCGATATCCTGAACCGCCCCATACTGGTAGGTGTGCGCAAGAATCACCGCGTTGTGTTGTTCGCGAAGGCGATTTATGCTCTCGACGAGCTCGCGGTGACGTTCGGGGTCTTTGGTCGACGGATCAGTGGGAATGATGCTGTTGGTAAGTGCCATGGGGTTCAGTATGCCAGTTTCGCCTTGCCCGCATGGCGGTGATTCTCACACTTACCCCAGGATCACATCCATGGCAACATCGTGGAACGGCGCCGAGTGAGTGATTGCGCCAACGCTGATTCGGTCGACGCCAGTGCGCGCGATTGTGCCAATCGAGTCCAGTGTTACCCCGCCACTTGCCTCGGTAAGGATAGCGTTGTCAGCCAGGTCGGCTGGTTCTGTCAGCTGTTCTGCGTGGCGGTCTTCATACCTGACGTGCTCGTCCGAGTGGTCTTCGTCCCGGATCTGTTCGCATCTGCGCGTTCGCGCATTTTCCTTGCGCACCATGGCGACGCACGTTGCCATTTCGCTTGGGCTCATGTTGTCTAGCATGATTACGTTGGCGCGGCATGCAATCGCCTGGCGCACCTCGTCAGAAGTTCTTGCCTCGATTGTGATTCGCACCTCGGGGTGTGCGGAGCGCACTCGAGCAGTTGCCTCACTCATGCCAACCGAGTCGATGTGGTTGTCTTTGATCATCGCCTCATCCCAAAGACCCATCCGATGATTAGTGCCCCCGCCGCAGCGCACGGCAAATTTCTCGAGCAGGCGATAACCCGGCATGGTCTTTCGTGTGTCAAGGATCATGACCGCTGCCGGCGCTGCCTGGGTGTCGGTGTTGAGGAGGGCGATTTCGGCCGCGGAAACAAACCGACGGGTCAGCGTTGCAACCCCAGAGAGATGGCCGATGAAGTTCAGCAACGTTCGCTCGAGGGTCATCATGGTAGAAGCTTCGCCGCTTATTCTCGCAATGATTGTGCCTGCTTCAACGAAGTCACCATCTTGCCCCACCAGCTTCAGTGAAATCGACGGAAACCTTGAGGCAATACGCTCGGCAATCTGCAGGCCGCAGATTACTCCCGCGGCACGAAACACAACATTAGCCTGCGCGGTGGCGCCGTGAAGGGCTGTAGCCGTCAAGTCAACTCGCTTCTTGCCGAGGTCTTCATCAAGCGCCATCTCAATCAATCGATCGGCCGCCTCTTCCTCCGGTGCGCTGAACCGCAGCTCACGGGTAGTCGTTATAGCGAGGTCGCCTTGGTTGAACCGACTTTCAGACGGCGCAGTCAAAGCGATTGCCCCGCTGCTTCAAGGTCAACGATGCCGGCGTCGAGGGTCTGCGTAATGTGCCTGCGCCAGACGGAATTCTCTTCAGGGTAATCCGAGCGAAAGTGGCCTCCGCGACTCTCTGTGCGCGCCAGCGCCGCACGGCCAATCAATCCAGCAACAAGGGATTCGTGGCTGACAGACGCAACGCCACCGGGGCCTCCATCGAGCGCGCTGAGCAGATCTCCAACCGGCGCGAGAGACTCGGCGCAGCGAACAACTCCCGCGCCTCGCCACAGCATTTCGCTCACGGTGTCTGCAATATGGTCAGAGGATTTCTCGCCATCATTAGAGCGGGAGGTGGCGGGTACCGTAACCATTGACGTCTCAATGATGTCAGCAGGCGCCTGCGGGAGCGAGTCGTCAGCAAGAGCCGCCCTCTCCGCAAATACAAGGCACTCGAGCAGGGAGTTGCTTGCCAGACGGTTGGCTCCGTGCACGCCCGTGCAGGCGGTTTCGCCACACGCGTAGAGTCCTGCAACCGTAGTGCGCGCATTCAGGTCAGTTTGAACGCCACCCATTGCGTAGTGCGCCGCAGGCGATACCGGGATTGGGTCTGTTGCGAGATCGAGTCCGAACTCCTTGAGCTGGTCAGCTATCGTTGAGAAGCGTTCTCGTACCCAGGTGGCGTCCAGGTGATCAAGATGCAGGTACACCGCCCCTGTCTTGGTTCGGGTGAGCTCGTTGACTATTGCTCGCGACAGCTCGTCGCGCGGCGCAAGCTCGGCGTCGGGATGCACGCTCGTCATGAACCTCTCTCCGGCGCCATTGCGGAGGATAGCGCCTTCGCCTCGCACGGCTTCGCTAATCAGATAGCCGTCGCCGATGCCATCACGCGCAAGTGCTGTTGGGTGAAACTGGATGAACTCGATGTCGGTAATCGCCGCCCCTGCGCGAAACGCAAGAGATACGCCTTGGCCCGTTGACCCTGGCGGGTTCGTGCTGCGACTGAACAGGCTTGCGAGCCCACCGGTAGCGAGTACGGTTCTCTTTGCAAACCAGGTTCCAGCCTCAGTCACTGCGCCCCAACAATTCTGTCCGTCTGACAGGAGCGCAATTGCGGCGGCATCATCCACCACCTGAATGCGGCTCTCGTTCTTTACACACTCGACGAGGGCTTGCATGATTACGCGACCCGTGCCACCTCCGCCGGCGTGAGCAATACGCCGCCGCGAGTGGCCCGCCTCAAGCGTCAGCGCAAGCTCGCCGCTGCCCTCTTCAAATCTCACGCCAAGTTCGCGTAGACGCCTTACGTGATATGGCCCGCGTTCGGTAAGTAGCTCAACCGCTCGCTCGCTGCAGAGGCCGCGCCCAACACGAAGCGTGTCTTCCTCATGTAGAAGCGCGGTGTCGTCAGCTCCAAGTGCGGCTGCAATTCCGCCTTGCGCGTAGTAGCTCCCTGTGGCGTTTGCTCGTCCCCTCGTTGCGAGCGTGACATTCATGCCGTGCTCGGCAGCGCACAGGGCGGTGTAGATCCCCGCGAGGCCGCTGCCAATCACCAGCATGTCGGTTTGGCCAATGCTGCCAATACGATTCGAATCGTATTCGCTCATGATCTTTCAGTTGCCCACGCCGGTTGCAGCGCCGCCTGTCTCTGCTCGTCGGCGCGATAAGAGCTGCGCACGAGTGGCCCGGCAAAAACGTTGCCAAAACCCATCTCCATACCAACCTGTGCAAGTTCGGCAAACTCGTCTGGGTGCACAAACCTGTCAACGGGAAGGTGCTTTTTTGTTGGGCGAAGGTACTGGCCTATCGTAACCACATCGACACCATTCTCGCGGAGCACCTTCATCACTTCGATGATCTCCTCGTTGGACTCGCCCATTCCGGCGATAACGCCGCTCTTGGTGAGGATGTCCGGCGTGCCATTATCGACGGCAATCTCTTTTGCGCGTCTTAGAACAAACATGGCACGATCAAAGTTGCCCTTGGGGCGAATGCGTCGATAAAGGCGAGGCACCGTCTCTGTGTTGTGGGCAAAAACATCAGGGTGAGCGCCAATGACTTCCTGCAGCGACTCTTCTTCGCGACCCATGAAGTCGGGCGTCAGCACTTCTACACCCGTGCCGGGACTTGCCCTGTGGATCGCGTTGATCACTCGCACAAATTGCCCGGCTCCACGATCTGGCAAATCATCACGATCTACCGAAGTGATCACGGCATGCAGAACACCCATCTGGCGAATAGCCGAGGCAACGCGTGCGGGTTCAGCCAGGTCGGCGGGAGTGCCAGGAATGCCAGTCGCCACGGCGCAGTATCGGCAGGCGCGCGTGCACGTGTCGCCAAGAATCTGAAAGGTCGCGGTGCCTTTGCTCCAACACTCACCAATGTTAGGGCAATGTCCCTCCTCGCAGATTGTGTGGAGGGAGTTGGTCTGCACTATCTGCCTGACTTCAGAAAAGCGACCTCCGCCGGGCAGCTTGATCTTGAGCCACTCGGGTTTCGGAGTGCGAAGGCTCCGTTCGCTGATCTTCTGCTTCTCGTCGCGGGAAAGGCGCCCCTGGTCGACGAAGGTGCCACCGGGGAGCGGTTCACCCGTGACAGGGTGCAGGCGCATGCGCTCAAGAAGCCGTGCGTGTGAAGGCGTGTCAGATTCTGGCGTGCGCGTGCTCTGCATCTTCGCGATCGCTCCAGTTCCAGTCGGGGGCCGTTGATGCGCCCTTTGCTGCATGTGGCAGCGCAACCTGTTCAAGTCGGGTGCGTGGCACCTCAATCGGCATGAATCCAAGTGAGGCAGTGAGTTGTCGTACCAGCTCAGCAACAACTTCATCAAACGAAGGCGCTTCGTCTGCGAGCTCAGTGGCAACGTTGGTGATGGACACCTCAGGCAAGCCGCAGGGAGTGAACCACGAAAATGGCTCAAGCGTGTTGTTGATGTTCAGGGCAATACCATGCATGCTCACCCACTCTGACACTCGCACGCCAATCGACGCGATCTTGGCTCCATCCGCGGTGAAAACGCCCGGGTATCCCTCGCGCCTTCCACTAGAAACTCCAATGGTTTCAAGCGTGTCGATGAGCGCCTGCTCCAGCTTGCGAACGTAGCTGCGAATGTCAGACCCCTGAAGCCTGAGGTCAATAATCGGGTACACAACCACCTGACCAGGCCCGTGCCAGGTTGCCTTGCCACCACGTTCGGTAGGCACTACAGGCACGCCCATTGTGCGCGCGAGTGCGACTTCCTGGGGCTCAGTGCGCCATCCGGTGGTGATGACCGGCTCGTGTTCAAGCACCAGGAGTACATCTGGCATCTCGCCCAGTGCTCTGGCTGCGCGAAGTGCGCGCTGCAGCGCGGCGGCTTCGTTGTATTCAACGCGCCCTAGATGGCTTATCCATGCGGGGAGAGGCATGGTGGGGATTCTACCTGTGATCGGCGCCAAACGGCGCATTGATTCGTAGTATGAGGGGCGATTGTAGTGGCCGCGTGTGGGGGCCGGGCGTAGTGACCGCTATTGCGCATGGCGACTGGGGCGCCTCCGGCGTTGGTGGGCTATTGACGATTTGCCCGAATTGCCGCAATCTGAAGTAGTAGGCAGGTGGAGCTGTCGCACATTCGTGTGCGTCACGCAGTTCAAGGAGGAACCATGAAAAAGCTTCTCAGGCTGTCGATCATCATCGGCGCCACAGCCTTGGCATTGAGTGTTGCACCCGTTGCATCGGCGACGCCAGCCGTCAACATCTGCGAGTTGAATCCGTATGCTGAGAGCTGTCGTCCGCATCCTGCTCCACAGAAGTATCCAATCCAGTTCTACTACATGGGATGGGCCAAGGTTGATGCCAACTACTGTGCACCTGGTTTTGTGTGCGCGGAGATGTTCCGCACAAGTGTCGTAGCCTGGATTTGGGAAGGCAGCCAGTGGAGACAGTCAAGCCTGCCGCACGGCACACGTGTTTACGCCTGGCCATTCGGGTGGGGCTACCACTGGGCATGGACGCAGCAAACCGGTTGGGTTGCTGTTGAGACAAACGTTTTGTTTCGGGTTTGAGGCGCAGTTTCGGGCCGGCAGCGTGGTGTCGCGTCCAGAGCGCGGGCGTATTCCCGACCGTCAAAAAATGCGACCTGGCACCTAGCCAGCGAACTGATCCCAGCTCCACTCCTGCAGATTCCGCTTGATGTGGGCGAGGAACTGCACAGCGTACGCGCCATCGATCAATCGATGGTCGTAGCTTAGGCATAGGTTCATGATTGAACGAATTGCGATTGCATCATTGCCGTCGGCATCGGTTACGACCCATGGTCGCTTCACGATTGCCTCGGTGTCAAGGATCGCAACCTGTGGTTGGTTGATGATTGGCGTGCCATGAACGGCGCCGAAGATACCGGGGTTGGTAAGCGTGAATGTGCCGCCATGAACCTCGTCCGGAGTGAGCTTCTTTGAGCGCGCACGAGTTGCAACATCGTTCACTGCCCGCGCAATGCCTACGAGGTTCTTCTCCTCCAGGTGTTGAACAACTGGAACTATCAGGCCTTCGCCCTCGTCAAGAGCAACGGCAATGCCAAGGTTTACATAGTTCTTGACGACAGCGCTGTCGCCGCGAATCTCAGAGTTCACCAACGGCCATGCGGCAATGGCGTCGACAAGTGCGCGAATGACGAAGTGAGTGAAGGTGACCTTAACTCCCCACTGCTCAAGAATCTGGCCAACCACCTGGCTGCGCAGATTCACGACTCGGGTCATGTCAACCTCAACTGTGCTCGTGACGTGCGCAGAGGTCTGCTTGCTCTCGATCATGTGGCGAGCGATTGCCTTGCGCATTGGATTGAAGTTCACAACGCGCTCATCGCCGCTGAATTGTCCAGCCTGGGATGTCGTCA
The DNA here is from genome assembly GCA_964440595.1 of uncultured Gaiellales bacterium. Taxonomy (GTDB): domain Bacteria; phylum Actinomycetota; class Thermoleophilia; order Gaiellales; family SKUG01; genus CAYTTD01. Next base: position 770 of record CAYTTD010000061.1, on the reverse strand, counting down.
GCGTCGCAGGTACCGATGCAGGCGCTGCCGCGGCAGCCGGTGCGGCAACTGGTGAGGCCGTAGATGCAGGTGCAACCGCAATTGGCGCAGCCGATGCGGCCGAAGCGCCCCCTGAATTGATGAAGCCGAGGATGTCTTTCTTGGTAACCCGACCGCCATTACCTGTTCCGGGAACCGCTGATGGGTCGATTCCGTGCTCGGCGGCGATACGTGCGACAACTGGCGAAATGAAGACACCTGCAGCACGCGGAGCTTGAGCCACTGAACCGTGGTTGCCGTTTGTTGAAGGTGCAGCGTTTTGCAGAGGAAGTGGTGCTGCAACGGCAGCGGCGGCGGGGGCAGCCGCAGCGGCAGGTGCAGCTGGCTCAACAGGTGCTGGAGGAGCCGCGGGAGTTGCCGGAGCTGGATCGGCGCTGGCAGCGGCCGCACCGCTTCCGCCCGTTGTAATCTCGGCGAGCTTCACTCCCACGTCGAGAGTGTCGCCCTCGTTCGCAAGTATCGCAGTCACCACGCCAGATGCGGGTGATGGCACCTCGGTGTCAACTTTGTCAGTCGAAATTTCGAGGATGGTCTCATCTCGCTCGACTGTTTCGCCAACTGCTTTCATCCAGCGGGAGATTGTTCCCTCTGAAACAGAAACTCCCATCTGTGGCATTACTACATCAACGATTGTTTCGGTTGACATCCTGTGGCTCCTCTTTCTAGTAGGCAGCGAGTTCGCTGACTCCGCTGACAACGTCTGCGATCTGTGGAATTACTTCTTGCTCAAG
>CAYTTD010000060.1:0-8078 GCA_964440595.1 uncultured Gaiellales bacterium | reverse complement strand
CACACGCGCGCGTGTGGTGGTGGTCTTTTAAGAAAATAACACCGTTTAAATACCTTTACGTTCTGCAAGTCCTTGTCCCATCAGTAATTTTCTGATCAAAGGTCATAGTGTTGGGGGCTAAAAGACATAGTTCCGGGGGCTTCTCCGCTTTGAACGGTCATAGTTCCGGGGGTGCCTGCGCCACCTGGGCTATAGGTTGTGGATAGAACTCCTAAGTGATTGATTTGAAAAGGTATTTCACCGCATTGTGTGGACTCTAGTCTATAAACGTCTTTGTAAAGGGCATAGTTCTGGGGGCGAAAGAACATAGTTTCGGGGGCCACAAAGGCGACAACGACCCTCTCCATGCGGTTTGCCCGCGTGTCGCAGATGGTCATAGCAAGCGACTCGATGTTGGTATGTCTTTTGCCGAATTGGCAGTACAATGGACATACCGCAAGGAGATCATGGGCCATGACCAACAACAAGACACTAACCCCTGCCGCGCCACCGGCCATGCCCACAGTGCTCAAGAAGCACGTCGCGGCCGTTCACACGTCCGGCGAGCTGAGTCTGGTCGAGCGCAAGATCGCCAACATCCTGCTCCTGAACGCCTACGACAACCTGGTGCCCTCAGACGGCTCTGACGCTCGCCACACCATCCCCGTGAGCTACCTGGGCCACATGGTCGGCTGGGAGGAAAGCAAGAACGTCACGGCGCTCAAGGTCGCGCTGCGCTCCCTGCAAAAGACCGTCGTCGAGTTCAACGTTCTCAAGGACGGGCGCGAGGACTGGGAGTCCATGTCCCTGCTGTCCTACGCCCGTGTGCGCGATGGCCTGTGCACCTACGGCTACGTCGGTGAGCTGGCTCGCAAGCTCCACGATCCCGAGGTGTTCGCGACCATCAACGTCGGCGTGCAAAAGCGCTTTAAGGGCGGCTACAGCCTCACGCTGTACGAGAACTGCCTGCGCTTCAAGAACGTGAAGAGCACCGGCTGGTGGGACTTGGAGAAGTTCCGCCGCCTCATGGGCGCAGAGGCGGCCATGTACGACGACTTCAAGCGGCTTTCCGCCTTTGTGGTCAAGAAGTCGGTCGACGAGATCAACGCCGTCAGCGACATCCGCGTGGTGCCTGAGTACCGGCGCGAGGGCCGCAAGGTCGTGTCTATCCGCTTCGCCGTGGAAGAGAACCCGCAGCAAAGCCTCTTTGGACCCAACCCGCTCGACGATGAAGAACTGGTTGCCATTCGCAGCAGCGAGGCATTTCAGCGGCTCAAGCACCACGGCATCAGCGAACGCCTGGCCCTCATGTGGCTCAAGCAAGACCCCGAGCAGGCACGCCTGGCCATCGACGCGGCCGAGGCCAAGGATCGCGCCGGGAAGATCAAGACCAGCACCGGGGCCTACATCCGCAAGCTGATCGAGGACAGGGCCACCCTCGGCCAGTCGGGCTACACCGCAGAGAAGCAGGCCACCAAAGACAAGGCGATGCTGGACAAGCTGCACACCGAGTACCGCATCGCTGCGCGCAAGGCGGCCATAGAAGCCATCACGCCCGACCGCATGCAAGCCTTGGCGCTTGAATACTTTGAGGGACTAACTAGCGAGCAGCAGGGCACCGCTGGGCGCTTCGATGCCCGCTCCGGGAAGTTCTCGAACACGGCCACCAACGTCAATTTCCGGCACATCTGGCTGCCCCAGCGCATCGAGCCCAGCCTTGACCAGGCCGGATTTGATGCCTATCTTCGCGACAGGAGCCATGATCCCGCAGCCCTACGGGCTCTCCGATCGGTAGAGCAGTGTCAATGACATCCCGACTTCACCCACGGCGCCTGTGTTATGATCTTTCATACATTGATCCTTGTCCATGCAGGCAAGCATGATGAGGTTGATGGTGGTCCAAATGCCCGGCCCTGCTTCGGCCGGGCATTTTTTTGAGCAGTTTAGTCGTCAAGACTTCACCAACTCCTTGCGGGCCTGCGTGACGTGCGTGACGAGCTTATTAAAGACCTTTGTCATTCTGCTCTGATCGGTCCCGTTGCTGGTCACGTGCATGAGGTCGCGCAGCCCAATCGCCAGGCTTTCCGGCAGTTCAAGCTCGACAGAGATCAGAGCCATGCCCGGATCTGCAGCTTGGATGTAGGCTTGCTTGAACACCCCCATGAGCGAGTTCACCCGTTGCTTTGAAACACCAAATTCACAAGCAACATCGACCTGCGCTCGGCCGTTGACAAGCACTTCATGGAGGATTGCTCTCGCTTGAGCGCCAAGAGCCGTGTGGGCTATGGCTTGCTCAAATGCTTGGCTAGAAAGTCGCTTGAGTTTCATGCGACTCGCCCTGCGTGCTTGTCACCCAGGACCTCCGCCAGCAACTCAGCAGGTGACTTTGTTTGCAGCTGCGCCTGAAGCTCAGCTAGGTACCTTGAAGACCGATCCCGACCGATGCCATCAAGCAGCGGCAGGGCCACTTCAAGGAATCGCAGCCACATCTCCTTTTCTTCTGATGTTTGTTGCGCAGCGGTCTGTGCGGCTGCATGCACACCAGCGTTGTCGGATGCAGCCGCATCAGCTGCACGCGATTGAACAGGGCGATTGGCTGCGGTCACCTGAGTGATGCCAGGGCTGGCTGCCCCGAGTTCGGCATCACGGGTTCTCTGCTCGACGAGCTGAGTTGGTGCGTTCTCTTGAGTTTGCGTCTTGGCAAATTGCTCACCCTCGCGCCCCCGCTGCTCCAGCTCAGCCTGATCCTGTTTTCTTGCCTTCAGCCGGGCCAGAGTGTTCCTCGCTTCTTCGCGGGTCAGCGGTTGCCCAGCGGCAACCTTTTCTGCAAGCCGAAGGAACTCATCACGAGTTTCTTGTGCATCATAAATTTGGTTGAGGCAGTGCAGCGTCTCCAAATCCTTGACCTGGTCATTGGCCAAAAGCTCGCGGACCGGTTCTGCGTATCGCTTGACCGCCACGCGCTTATTCACCCAAGCGTCTCCACGGTTCCAGATCGCCACAGCTTCCTTTGTTCCATACAGGGAGACGTCCTCAATAACACCCATTGCTTGCTCAAATGGAGTTAAGTCATCCCTGTCGTTGTTCTCTGCCACCTGCAGGCGGCGGATTTGCAGCTCGTTGAGATTTTTTTTGATGATGACCGGCACCTTCGTCAGCCCGGCCAGGGGGGCAGCACGATATCGCCGCTCGCCAACGATGATGCGAAACCGGCCATCCCCCTCATCGTGAACCACCAAAGGCTCAATAAGCCCATTGAGCTTGATACTCTCCGCAAGTTCTTCAAGGTTCCGAAACGTCCTACGGACTTGCTTGAAGCTGTAGATCCGACCAAGCTCGATTTCGGCGTCTGGAGGTTGCACTGGCCTGAGGGCGATCTGAGCCACTGCGGAGAGCCTGCCCAGGCTCAGCCCTTGTTTTTTGTTGGCCTTGTTTGCCGCGATTGCAGTTTGGGTTGCGCTTGCTGTTTCGGTCATTTCTTTGTCTTCCTGTTAGATCGCGGCTTTGTCAAAAATCTGGCCACACACCGCTTTCATTTCGCGGGCGGCCAGGATTTGACTTTCACCGCTTTGCACGCGCCACACCGGCCGATCCTTGGCGTACTGCGTGGCCGCGCGGTCATAGAGCACCCCGTCCATCACGACCTCGCCCAGCTCGTCGCGCAGCTGCTCCAGGGCGTTGCGGTCGAAGGCGCGGCGGGTGTTGACACGGTTGGCCAGCAGGCCCAGCGTCACAAGGCCGGCGTTCCACTCCAGTTGCTGTACGCGCGCGATGTCTTCAAACAAGTCGCCCAGGCCGTCAATAGCGTCCTGATCCATCGTGCAAGGGCACACCACGAAGTCAGCAGCGATCAGTGCGGCATACAGCGGATTCCCCAGCGTCGGGGCCGTGTCGATGATGCAGACGTCGAAGTCTTTGGCCAGTTTGGCCAGCGCAGCGCGCGGGGCGTGCAGATCTTCCAGCGGGCGGCTGGCCACGTCCACCAGTTCTCGGTCAGCGGCAACCAGCGCGGCGGATTCGCTGCACGGAAGCGGTTGCAGCTCGATGGCGCCTCCCTGGAACAAGGCGCTGCCGGTGAGCGATTGCAGCTCGTCGCCCTGGTCGCCCAGGGCGCGCTCGCGCAGCGCCCGGAGGGTCTTGCTGAAATTCCGTTGTGGATCGAGGTCAACGCAGAGGACGCGAAGGCCGCGCTCCATGGCAAAGAAGGCAAGATTTCGTGCGATGGTTGTCTTGCCCACCCCACCTTTCTGGTTGGCAATGCTGATGGTCTTCATCGTGTGCTCCTAGGCAGAGATTGAGGATGGTCGAGGCGCCGGAAATTTCGCATGCGAAATTTTTGGACCACCGCCTGCTCGCGGCATAAGGCCCACCGACAGCAATGATTGTAGCATACAGGCGTTGACCGTCAAGTATTTAGAGTGGACTATAGATAAGCAAGTCGTTTGGCTTGTTTGCGCAGTGCGAGTGTCCCGTGTACACTGGTACGACCGCCACGCAAGACCACGATGGCGGGTGTCGTAGGTGAGAACGAGATGCCCAAAGGAGCTAACAAACCAAGGATGCAAATGACAACCACCAATCAAACCCAGAGCAAGGTCCTGCGCGACTACTTGCGTCTGGGGCTAGTAACTGAGCCGACCGCCGTGCGAACCGCCGACGGCTACTTCCTCACCTTCAAAATCCGCGGGAGAAAAGAAGCACATGTACTCACAAAGGCACGCGGAGGGCCAAGGCTCTTTGCATCGCTAGACAGGATGATCTCTTTTCTTGAAACGTCGGTGGGGGCAATTCCAGCCCTAACCATTGATCTCACTTCTCAACCAGGTTAACTCACAAGGAGAGTCTCAATGCTCAAACATGTCAGCCTCTATATGGCCATCGCCGTATCTCTTTGGGCTGCCACAGCGATGGCCATGGCTCAACTGGCACCGCCTGATCTCTTGCAAACATGGTTTGCGCGTCAGATTCAAGAGGGGGCGCGGTTTAGCCTCCTTGTCCAGGCGGGGACCGCGCTCATCCTCCTCATTCAACTGGCGTCTCTGTATGACCAGCTATCAGAATCCGTGGCGAGCTATGTCCATCCCATTGCCCAGTGAACACCCTTTCCCCAAACCTTCCTTAACCTAAGAAAGAACATCATGAAAAAGCAATTTTCCAAAATCATCGCAACGGCAACCACCATGGCCTTTATGTTGGGAAGTCACCCTTTGATGGCCCAAGTTGTTACCCTCTCTCCGGGGGAGAAGACCAATTCAACACTCAATATGTTCCTTGGTATTCTGACTGGTGCTTCGGTGATACTTGTTTCGGGGGCGGCGTTTCTCCTGGGCTATAGAGCGATGTATGAGCCTAATTTCAAACTCGCCGATGGAAAAAACCTCCTCATTGGCGGAGTAATCATTGGAAGTGCTGGCGCCATCGCCAATTATTTCAAAGTCTAAGAACAGACCATGCGCACCAATAGAATCAATACTGGTGCTACGAGGCCGGCGATGTTCTTAGGTATACCTCTGAAATTCGCCGTGCTTACGGGTCTCAGCGTTCTACTCATCCTCATGCTCATTAACGTCCTAGCTGTGAGATTTTTTGGACCGACCGTAGGCTATTTTTCAGTTCCTGTCATTGTTTTCTTCATTGGCTTTTTTATGTGGGCACGGCAAATATCAAAAACCGATCCCTGGGCACTGCTTCAACGCCTCCACAGACAGCGGCAACGGTTTGGGCTTCCGAAGGGGCATGTGCAGCGCTGGCAAGGAGTCAGCTATGCACCGTCAGAAGTTTGTGATTGGTCAAAGAAATGAGCATATTCAAGCTGGTCGAAAAAAAGAAGTTCACAAATAAAGACGAAGTACCCTTCGCTAGTGAAGTCGCGCCCGGGGTAATTAAATTAAAGCGCGATGGAGGATACTTGATTAGTTTTGAAATCGAAGGCGTAGATTTTGAAACTTGTGGCGACGAAAACATTGAGCGCTACAACAGGATATGGACCCAAACAATGGGCTCACTCGATGTTGGATCTGCAGTTTGGGTACATCGAATCAAATCCAAGGCTGCAGAAAAGTTTCGCCCAAACCTCGATGGCTTGGCTGGCGAAATATATGATCGCTATTCGGCCAACTTGTACAAAACGGAATTCAATGTCACACGTCTATTTCTTTCAGTTATTGTCCCGCCAGCGATATTCGCAGGCAAGAAGAAGAGCTTTGATGATCTAGTTAATCATGAACACAAATGCGTCAATAAAGCACTCGAAACAAGGTCTCGCATAGAATCGTCACTCGCCGCTTTCAATCCGATATTCTTGGGGCACTACAGCAAAGGAGTGCACAAATATTCGCGTGCGCTTGAGCTATATTCATTCCTATTGAATGGCGAATGGGAAGAGATACCTGCGCCAAAGGCACCCGTGGCAGATGCAATATCTTCAGCGCGCATCACTGCTGCTTTGCGAACCGGTGTTGTCGAACTGAGCAGACCGACAAGTAAAACATATGTCAGCTGCTTTGAAATCCGAGATTACTCTCACGATCCAATTACGCCCCTGCAGCTCGCGGACCTACTGTACTCAAAGATTGAGTTCATTGAAACGCAATCATTTGTGACCATAAATCAAGCTGACTCAAAAGAGGTGCTTCAGCGGCAAAGGACGCATATGATCTCAGGCGGAGAAGCCAGCGAGATGGAGGTGCAAGAACTGGATGAACTGATCGACCGGGTTAAAGCCGGCCGCGAATTGATTGGGGAATATCACTACACCCTGAGCGTATTAAGCTCAAGTGCTGCGACAGTCACTGACGACCGCAGTGTGGCAATAGCACATCTCTCCGCCGCACAGTTCAAACCCGTGCTGCAAACTACGGTGCCAGAAGCAAATTGGTTTCACCAGCTTCCTGGCAACTTAAACATGCGGACAAGAACGGCGAATTTTACCGCTCAGAATTTCACTTGTCTGGCCCCATTGCATGGATTCCTGCATGGCAAAAAAGATGGCAACCCCTGGGGCCAAGCGCTGGCTTTGTTTCGTGGCGCAAGTGGCCAAGCATATTATTTTAACTTTCACAATACAGCGCCTGGCAAAAATGTGGAAGGTAAAGCGTATCCAGGGAACGCCACGATTTTCGGCAAAACCGGTAGCGGCAAGACAACCCTTGAATGTTTCCTGATTGCGATGTTGCTCGCGCCAAAGGCTCGCGTTGTGGTGTTCGACTACAAACGGAGCACCGAAATTACAATGAGGTCACTAGGTGGTCAATACAAAACATTCAAAATCGGCCAGCCAACCGGAATCAATTTCTTTCAATGGGAAGATACGCCAGCTCACCGGGCTTTTTGTGTAAAGATTGTCTCCTTGATTTACACTCGTGGCGGCCTAAGTTCAGTTACATCAGCAGAAGAAAACAAGATAATTGACGCTGTGAATGCAGTTTTTCTAATGCCGAAAGATCAGCGTCGGCTTGGACTTATTATCCAAAACCTTCCACCATCCGGCGACTATGCCATGACCGAGAATATGCGTCGATGGGTTGGCAAAGGAAACTTGGCGTGGCTACTTGATAACCCAACCAACAATCTTGAGCTAACTAATGCCTCATTGCTTGGCTTTGATTACACTGAATTTATTGATGATCCGTTGATGTCGAGTGTTTTTGTTACTGTCATGTTGGAAGCAGTGAGGCGACTTAAAGACGGTCGCAAGATGGCAATTGTGCTCGAAGAGTGCTGGAAGCCAATGAAAACGGATGCCCTAAAGGATTTCCTCGAAGACGCACTCAAAACTGTTCGGCATGACTCAGGCCTGTTGATTTTAACGACGCAGCAGCCTGATGACCTGTTGAAAATCGAGCTTGCGAAAACAGCAGTTCAGCAATGCGAGACCTTAATCGCGTTGCCAAACCCAAATGCGGATTGGGCGGGTTACCAGCAATACGGACTAACGTTCGACGAGTTCACCATTGTGCGGGAGATGAATCCGGAAGCACGCGCCTTTTTGGTTAAGCAGGGCGGTTCATCAGGAAAGTCCACCGTACTTAAATTCGACCTCACCGGTCTTGACGATGTGATCTCGATTTTGTCTGGCAACCTAAGCAGCGTTAAAAAAC
>CAYTTD010000059.1:0-8089 GCA_964440595.1 uncultured Gaiellales bacterium | reverse complement strand
TTCTTGATGTCGATGCCGTCCACGTAGCCGTCAGGTGTGTTCTCGCTCCACGACTTGAAGTTCGGATTGCGTTTCAGCACGATGCGCTGCTGAGGGTCAAACTTCGTGAACATGTATGGCCCGGTTGCTGGAATGAACTTCTCCGACTGGTCTGCGATCGGGGTGCCCTTTGGCACCGCAAATGAGAACGGCAGTGCAAGAACGTTGAGAAATGTTGCATCAGCACGCAAGAGCCTGAACTGAATCGTGCGCGCGCTGTCGTCCACAATGATGCCTCTTATCTCCTTCGCCTTACCAGCGGCGGCTGCATCAGCGCCTACAATGTTCATGTAGAAGCCCGAGCCCGGTGAGGCAATCTTGAGGTTGCGCTCGATTGCGTACTTGATGTCGGACGGCAGCACTTCACGCTTAAGGGGAGGGCCCCACTTGACACCCTTGCGCATCGTGAAGTCGATGGTGCGACCATCCTTGCTGATCGTGGGCATCTCGGTTGCCAGATCAGGCACGAGGATAGAGCCTTTGGCACCATTCTCCTTCGGGTAGGTGAGCAATCCGTTATAGACGTTTATCAAGACCTGCCACGAAACGGCCTGGTATGAAACAGCGGGGTCGAGTGAGTCAGGCTTGCTCTCCATTGCGCCAACGAGAACGTTGCCGTTGCCGGTCGTCTTTGGTGGAGGACCCCAAACGAAAAGGATGATCACTACGGCAGCAACGATCGCAGCAATCATTGCTTTTGCACCCGCTGATCTGCCAGTGGCGTTGTTGTTCATTACACCGTTTGCGTCCCGTTTGTCCACGTTCAATAAGGGCGGTTAACTCCCGCTCCCTGATTGTCGGATGCTTGCGCTGGAATTGTTGCGTCAGGTATGACGATCACTTACCCCGAACGATTTACTCGTTAATGGGGAATGTCTATGGATCATGTTTCCGCAACGGCATGTTGTTCTCTTGGATGTGGTTTGCCTGGCTGACGTTCATGTGTCTTGTCGTGGGACCGTAGTGGCAATTTTCGGCGTCCAGGGCGGAGTTCTACCTCGTATTCGATCAAAAGTACGCTTGGGAACCATTAAATGCCCCAAGCGTTACAGCCCGCCCAAACCGGTCCGAGCCATTTTTTTGACAAAAACGGTGGTGTATTCAAAAGGTCGTTGCAAAAACCACTTGAATCAACCGATACAAGCTTCACTCGGCCTGAAATTGAAAGATGTTCTGCAATTCCAGCTACGTGGGTAGGATCCCTCGGTAATGCAACACCACACGCAAACTCATCCAGTCGCAGTAGAGATTCATCCTCCCGACGGTAAGAACATCGAGGTAATCGAGCAGGTGCTCACTGGTGCGCGAGATGTCTTCAACGCGTCACGGGATTTTACGCTTGGGGTAGAGGAGGAGTACGCTCTTCTGAACCCCGAAACCCTTGACCTTGAGTCCGGATTTGAGCAGGTAAAAAGTGGAGTCGCCGACGCCGGACTCGAGGCAGAAATCGCTGGCGAGCTGCTCGCAGCCGAGGTCGAGTTCAGAACCATGCCGTGTGAAAACTTTGATCACGCGAGCCGCGACGTCAAATCTCTCAGACGCAGAGCTGTAGAGCTGATCTCATCCAAGGGCTTGGCTTGCGCTACCTCCGGCACACACCCCTGGGCAGACTATAGAACGCTTGAGAAAGTGGATTTGGGTTACTACCACCGGATGGTAGATCGCATGCAGTGGGTGATACATCGCAACAACACCTTTGGACTGCACGTACACGTTGGTGTTCGCGGTGCGGATCGCGCCATCGCGGTTGCGAACGCGCTGCGAAATTATCAGCCGGCTCTCCTGGCAATGTCAGCAAGCTCGCCTTTTCTCGACGGCGGCGACACGGGGTTGTCATCGGTTCGCAGCGTGATTTTTTCCCGAATTTTTCCCCGCGGATTCCTGGCGCCTGCATTTCAGGATTTCGATGCGTTCACTGATTATGTTCGCCTGTTGGCTAACGCAGGATCGATAGAAACGTACACGCAGATCTGGTGGGGCATTCGTCCTCATCTTGCGCACGGCACGGTAGAGCTGCGAATGTTTGATGGTCAACCTGACGTACTTGATACCGTGGCACTGACTGCATTGTCTGTTGGCCTCGTAGCTGACTTATGCGCTCGCTACGACGCAGGTGAAGCGATGGGAGCATTGCCTGCCTGGTGGGTTGAGGAGAACAGCTGGAGAGCGACACGTTACGGGTTACACGGCAACTTCATTGTTCCTGATGCCTCGGCTGGCGTGCCCGCCGACGCTGATCGCTCCAGGCAGGTTATCGTTCCGGCGGTCGAAGCTGCGCTTGAAGCCATTGCTACGGCTCGTTCCGCTGGAAAAGCAGCTGATCTTGGCATCGACGACGCATTGAATCACCTTGAGATGAAAGTTTCATCCGGGGGCAGCAGCACCTGGCAACGACAGATTGCTTCTGAAAAAGGCCTGCAAAATGCGTATTCTGAGGTAGTAAAACTTACGATGGCTGGCGTTTAATTACCCTTCGCCGATGCATGCGTCGCGCCGACGCGCTAGTATCCGCCCTCGTCTTGTGTCCACATGTGGTGTGTGGCTGTAATTGAATCCAAGGAGACAAAGTGACTGACTTCTTTGCCGATCACGGTGTGCTGTTCGCGCTCATTTGCGCGTTTGTTGGTATTGCGTATGGTCTGATCCAGACCAAGACGCTTCTGGCCCTGCCAGATGGCGACGATCGCATGCGCGAGATTGCTGGCGCTGTTCAGGAAGGCGCAAAGGCTTACCTCAACCGGCAGTATCGAGCAATCGGTATCGTCGGTGTCATCATCGCCATCCTGCTTGCGGTTGGTGGCGGCGTTGGCCTCGGGCCATTCTCCGCGCTTGGATTCGTGATCGGTGCGATCCTCTCGGGTCTGGCGGGCTACATCGGCATGAACGTGTCTGTGCGTGTAAACGTGCGCACGGCGGAAGCTGCAAAGAAAGGTCTTGCTGCAGGCTTGTCAGTAGCGTTCCGCGGTGGCGCAGTTACCGGCATGCTTGTTGTTGGACTTGGCCTTCTCGGTGTTGCCGGTTACTATGGCTTGCTCGTAGGCCCCTTCGGATTCTCCTACAAGGATCCTGAACTGGCAGTTGGCTTGATCTCACTTGGTTTCGGTGGCTCGCTGATTTCGGTGTTCGCAAGGCTCGGCGGTGGAATTTTCACCAAAGGTGCAGATGTTGGTGCAGACCTCGTGGGCAAGATCGAGGCTGGTATTCCTGAGGATGATCCTCGGAACCCTGCAGTTATTGCAGACAACGTTGGTGACAACGTCGGTGACTGCGCCGGTATGGCTGCAGACCTCTTTGAGACTTACGCCGTAACTGCAGTTGCAGTTATGGTTCTAGGGCTTCTCCAGTTTGAGGCGCAGGCGAAAACTGCTCTGGTGCTTCCTATTGCTCTGGGCGGCGTTGCAATCATTGCGTCAGTCATCGGTACCTTCTTCGTGAAGGGCGCTCACGTTATGACTGCTCTCTACAAGGGAGTCATTGGCGCCGGTGTGCTCGCGGCAGTCGGCTCATTCCCTGTAATGAAAAGCATCATTGGTGACGGCTTCGTAGCAGGATCAGAGACCTTCACGTTTGGTGAGCTCTACCTGGCATCTCTGGTTGGCCTGGTCATCACAGGCCTGATTACCTTCTTGACCGAGTACTACACAGGCACAAACTGGAAACCAGTGAAGGATGTCGCAAAGGCATCTGAGACAGGCCACGCGACCAACATCATTGCTGGTCTTGGCAAGGGTATGGAAGCAACGGCGTTGCCAGTTCTGGTGATCGTCGTTGGCATCCTCGTGAGCTTCCATCTCGCAGGCGTGTATGGTGTTGGCATCGCTGTAATGAGCATGCTTGGCCTCGCTGGAATCATCGTTGCGCTCGACGCATTTGGTCCGATCACTGACAACGCTGGTGGCATTGCCGAGATGGCTGACCTTGATGAAAAGGTGCGAAAAGAAGTTACCGACCCACTCGACGCTGTTGGTAACACCACCAAGGCCGTTACGAAGGGTTACGCCATCGGGTCAGCGGCTTTGGCTGCGCTTGTGCTTTTCAAGGCGTACGTAGACGATCTTCATCACAAGGCTGGACGAACCGTTGAGTTCATGATTGATGATCCGCTTGTTTTGGCTGGTCTCCTCATCGGTGGATTGATGCCATTCCTGTTCGCTGCACTCGCAATGGGTGCTGTAGGGCGCGCGGGTGCCTCAGTGGTTGAGGAAGTCCGCAGGCAGTTCAAAGAGCTCGGCATCATGGAGGGCAAAGGAAAGCCTGACTACGCCCGCTGTGTTGACCTAGTGACCAAGTCAGCCATCAAGGAGATGATGGTTCCAGCAATGATTCCAATTGCGTTCCCGATCATTGTCGGTATTCTCTCTGACAAGATGCTTGGTGGTCTGCTTGTCGGCACAATCGTCACCGGTATCTTCCTGGCTATCTCAATGACCGCTGGTGGCGGTGCGTGGGACAACGCCAAGAAGATGATCGAAGACGGTGCCCATGGTGGCAAGGGATCCGATGCGCATGCAGCGTCTGTAACCGGCGATACGGTCGGTGACCCATATAAAGACACTGCAGGCCCTGCAATCAACCCGATGATCAAGATCACGAACATCGTGGCGCTGCTCATGGTTCCTCTCTATGCTGAGATCAGCTGGATGGGCGACATCATCAAGTTCTAGAGGGTATTCCGGCTCTGATAGTTGGGCCCCTGAGACACAATTTGTTACTGCGAGCGGAGTTTGGCTCATATAACCATCCAATCTCCGCTCGCAGAACTTTTTAAGCAGCGCAAGTGATGGATCACCATGAGGTCGGCCAAAAAAGCTTTTAACCCGTCCAGCGGTGTCTGATCAGATTACAAGACGTATCTGATCAATCGCCAATACGTATCTGATCACCCGGCTGCCACAGTGTGTCGTCAAGCGATTTTCCTCCCTGCGCAATCCAGTGTGGCAGTACGAGACCCATTTCTGCAAGGTCTCCGGGGAGTCGATCAAGGCGACACTCATTTGTAGGCTCATAATGCGAACCAACCTCGCGCCACCTGTTTTCACCCAAGACCATGGAGCCGTGATCCACGGCAACATTCACAACATGGTCCAGTGGTGACTCAGAGAATTCCGGATTGCGCGTTCCTGTCGCTAGATCTCTAAGGTTGTTGCAGAGGGCGCTTGCGAAAGAATCGCCTAGTAGTTGAACAATGGAAGGGTTTTCCTTCACCGTCGAATTTCTGGGGAACAACAAGCATTCAATGGCGGTCTGGCCTTCTTTGGGGCCGGGTTTTACGCGTAGGTGTATTGAAACGTCCAGGGCATCTCCACTCCTGCTCCTCGCATCTCCGCTCAGCCAATGAATGGTCCACAAACGAATCAGGGGAGGGGCCGTAAGCACAGCACTGCTTTCGCAAACCGATAGTGCGTCCAAATACTCTCCGCTTCTGAAGCAGACATCGACGGCGCGCCCGGACGCACGTGAGCCCTCCAAATATGAAGTACGCCAGCACGTTACGTCTGGCAGGTACCACTCCAGAAACTCGCTGAATCCCCAAACTTCCATCAGCGGGAGATCGACACTCAACGAATGTGAGACCTGACCGTCCAACGAACTTCCTACAGCGGTGGACCGTCAATAACCTGTGCGTCTCGTGGTGGCGGCGGCCCCTGAGTGCGTTCACCGAGGTTTGCGTAGTGCAGCACGCTAAGTGCAAAGAGATCTCCGAAGCCCTCAAATACAACTGGATTAAGGCGATCTGGTGTATCTCGAGGAGAGTGGTAGTTCGGATCCTCCTTGGCAACTGTCTTTACCGAAACACCGAAGTCTGCGGTTGGTACTCCAGCTCGGTCGAACGAGTGGTGATCGCTTCGGCTGTGGCGTTCAGGCAAAAAAGTGGCGTTGATGCCGTTTCGCTCTGCAACGCCCTTGATCACGTCACCTACTGCGTTGGTAGTGCTGGCTCCGACACTGAAACCTACGCGTCCGTTCGGTGATGCCACCATGTCGGCATTCAGCATGACAACTGCTCGAGTCAACTCATCACGGTGCGCTGCGACGTAGGCAGCCGATCCCACGAGCCCTTGTTCTTCGCGGTCAAACCAGATCAGCCGAATGTCGTTGGCGGTACCTATTCCGCGAAGAGCTTTGGCTGTCTCAATCAACGTGGATGAACCGCTGGCGTTGTCGTTGGCGCCTGGCGCTGATCTCACTGAGTCAAGGTGTGCTCCTGCAACAACGAGCTTGCGTGAGACGTCGCTACCGATGCCTTTTCGGTCAGCGACAACGTTGAAGGATGGCCCGCGATAGCCTCCGCCCGTCTCTTCAATACGGGCTTGCCACCCCTCTGCAATCAGCGCATCGACTACATATTGCGCAGCAGCTCGATATTCGCCCGTACCGCCCGTCCGCGGCACTTTAGATAGCGAACGCACGTGGCTCATCAGGTTGTCTGAGGTGATGCGCTGCGCAACGAGTACTTCGTCCGCAGTAGGTTGATTGTTTACAGAGTTAAATGCTTGAGTGGCAGAGGTCGCCCGGCCTGCCCCCAAAACCGCCGGTGCAATGTTCATTCGTGAATCATACAACGTCAGCAACCGTAGTCGCGATCGCCGTCAGCTCTTCTCAATCGAGACAAGCCTTAGGCTCTGCGTTCGTGTCGGCAGCTGAACGGTAATCTCGTCTCCAACCTTGGTTCCCATAAGTGCCTTACCAATGGGAGATTCGTTCGAGATACGCCATTCGAGTGGGTCTGCTTCGGCTGCACCGGTAATGTGCCACGTTTCTTTGGTTCCATTGCTTACGTCTTCAACCGTCACCGCATTGCCAAAGCCAACGCTGGAGGTATCAGATGCTTCGACGATCCGAGCAGTCCTGATCTTTTCTTCAAGCTGGCGTATCTTGCTCTCAACGAGCCCCTGCTCATTCTTGGCGTCGTGATACTCAGCGTTTTCCTTGAGGTCTCCGAGCTCTCGCGCCTCTTTGATGCGTGCAGAGATCTCTGGGCGTTTTACCTCGGTAAGCTCGCGCAGTTCATTCTCAAGCTTGGTCAGGCCTTCTTTGGTTACAAGTGTTTCAGGGGAATTAGTCATGGTTCAGTCCGACTACCCGTGATTGTGGATATTTATTCATGCAAGCTTCAGGTGGGTAGCCAGAATATTGGAGTCGTTTCCATCGGCGCCGGGGCGGAATCGCCAGAGTCCAGGCGATCAAAGGCAGCGATCAGCGGAGAACTTATTGGTGTGCGGGGTGCCTTTTCAAACTCAGCGCGCGTAAGCCAAAAGGTGTTTCTGTGTGCTGTATCGATGTCGGAGTCGTCAATCTCGCCCAGCAATACCGGTGCGTACTGGATTACTGTCTGCCGATCGTCGGCGAGTGAAGGGTGCAGAACGTGGTGCACCATAATTCCGACCGCGGTCTCAACTACAGGAACGCAGTTTGTCTCTTCCCAGACCTCTCTCTTTGCTGCCTCAATCGGGGTCTCGCCTGGTTCGGCTCCACCGCCAGGGATTATCCATCGTACTGACCCGTCACTGAACGGGTATCTAAACATCAGAAACCGGCCGTCTCTCTTGCGTCTCATCAACACACGAACGGCAAGCCTTGAGCCCATTCTATGACGCTCGTCAAACTCGAAAAGCTCCTGCCAGGCCTCTGACGTCCAGTCAAGATCACGCACGAATTGCTCGGTTGCTATCTCAAATAGCCTGGTTCGTTCGGGTGCGGGAAGCCCCATTTTCAAATCGAGATCAGACAGATAGCTCACTGAGATTTAGCGTGCCGGTAACGATTTGCCGTACTCAACGCGATTTCGAAGGAAATCGCTGACTACGCGATCGTGCCTTTCCTGTGCGGCTAATCGATCAAGTAGCAGCGCTTCCGTACCAGGCAGCTGCGTAGTGCCAGGCAGACCTGCTGGCACACCGCCCCTGCGAAGAAGGTCAATCCCTTCCTGGGCTGCCTGCCGTACTGACTCAGAGGTTATTGACCTTGTCACAGGGCCGGAAGGCACAAGTATCCTGTTGGAAACCACATTCGGACCCGTTTGCCCTGGTATGAACAGGCCAGAGCCTGT
>CAYTTD010000058.1:0-8147 GCA_964440595.1 uncultured Gaiellales bacterium | reverse complement strand
TTTGTTCGCTGAGAAGCTGGAAATGCTTTTGGCCATTTCGCGCGGCGGGGAGTTCGTTGACTGGCCCGGCACAAACCATACTCAGGTATTGCGAGGTGCCGGGATCTATCCGCGCCCGCTGCAAAACCCATTGCCAGTTTGGCTCGCTGCAGGAGGCACGCCAGAATCAGCCGTCCGTGCTGGGACCCTCAACCTCCCTCTTGCTGTAGCCATCATCGGTGGTTA
Source organism: uncultured Gaiellales bacterium (assembly GCA_964440595.1). GTDB lineage: Bacteria > Actinomycetota > Thermoleophilia > Gaiellales > SKUG01 > CAYTTD01. Next base: position 7,922 of record CAYTTD010000058.1, on the reverse strand, counting down.
CCCGGAAAGATTCGTGCCATTTGTTGGTCTCTATAGAAGCGCTGCAAAGGAGGCCGGTTACGCAGCAGCTGACCTGCAGATCGGCATCAATGCGCATGGTTACATCGCGCCAGATGGTGAACAGGCGCGCGCCGAGCTTTGGCCAAGTTACAGCGTGATGATGAACCGCATTGCCAGTGAAAGAGGATTTGCGCCGCTGACGCGTAGTGGATATGAGGAGATGTGTGGTCCGGATGGTCACTTGCTGGTTGGCTCGCCTGATGAAGTTGCAGAAAAGCTCATTAGGCAACACGGGTACTTCGGTAACACAAGATTCATGATCCAGTTCAATGCAACTGCCACAGGGCATGCTGGCATTTTGCGATCCATCGAGCTGTTTGGTCGCGAGGTTGCGCCGATTGTACGAAAAGCTACATCTGCTGCGGAGCCAGCCTGAAGTCATTTGTGGCATGATTCGCGGTCATGCACACTTCCCTCCACACAAATTCCCGTTTTCAGAAACTGACCTTACTGTTCATTACGCTCTTTGCACTGGCTCTGTTGCCATCAAGTGCCAATGCAGCGGCGAGCCCGGTCGTCGCCAAAGTCACGCTTGAGTCTGTGGGTGAAAAGGTTCAGGTGGTAGCGGTGCTTACGAGTCGCAAAAAGCTTGTTCCAGCCAAGCGTCCACGAAAAGTAACCCTGATGGCAGGCATCACAAAGATTTCATTGACTCGCAAAGGATCAAAGCAGAAGGCCTCCAAAAATCTGGGTACCTGGAAGTCTGCAGCTTACGACGGCGAGACCAAAGCTGCGCTGGTTGCCCTTGCCGGAAAGAAAATAACCCTGGCCATCAAAACCAAGGCAGGAACAACCAGAATAACCTCGCCACTGACCGACAAAACAACTTCCACCGGTGGCGACGGAGGAAACACGGGCGGTGACACAGGAGGGGGCAATACAGGCGGAGGAACCGGAGGTGATACGGGCGGGGGCACCGTTACGCCACCAGCGAGCCCATTCACTCCTCCGGCGACTGACCTTACCGGCACCGATGCATACAACCACTTCGCAACTTATCTCAACAACTCAAGATTCACGGATTGCGTTGCCTACTGGCCAAACTGCGGTGCAGTGAGTTACTCGTATGTTCACTGCCCAGATTACAAGTGGCAGTACCATCGCGACACAAGTGTGAGCGGTGCAGACATTCACTCCTATGACTATTACACTGTAACGGGCGCCAACATGTACACCACGGGCGCATGGGCCATCTCGTATACGACCGGCACGGGTGGGAATTACTCATGGGCGATCAGCGCCACGGGCCAGGTTACCGGAACCTATGAGTTCAACGGCTCGTCTGAGGCGTTGGGTCCGTTCACCTGGGCGCAGCCTGGTGGAAGCTGGGATCACACCGAGGGCAACTGCTAGCCCTTCTTGTCGGCGGCGACGCCGTCATCGATCGGGCTTGAGTCTACGTCTGCGGGAGCCCCAGCTGCGCCACTCGTTTCACATGGTGTGTCCCCTGGGCACTCAGGGTAGGTGCTTGCCTCACCCGCTGCTGCCCCACTCGTCGTCGTGGCGGTTGGGTCGATGCCTGAGCCAGACCCGCTTGTCGTCGTGCTGTTTTGGTCGATGCCTGAGTCGGGTGGCGTCGGCGTCGGCTCTGTCACGCCAGGGGTGTCTGTGGCCGTCGCCTCACCCACTCCACCTTGATCTGCGGTTGAAGGGGTCGCTGGAGTTGCTGTTGCCGCTGTGTCAGCGCCAGGACCAGCTTCAGTAGTCGCCGGTTCTGGCGGAACGTTTGTTTTTTTGTTGTTCTCAACGTAGGCCCAGCCGCCGGCGCAGACCAGGAATAGCGAAGCCAGAACCGCGGCTGCTGCCACCGCCTTTTTTCTTCGGGTGGGAGCACTGGTTTTTGGTCGCGAATTGGTTGAGGCAAACGCTTCGGGTTCCGCGCTCGAAGCGGATTGATCTGCTAGAGACTCAACGATGCCCACTGATTGGAGCATCTCTTTGACATCACCCTCAGTGATCACGTTTCGATACTGCTGGAGGGTCTTGTCGCACTTCTCGGCAAAGGACCTTTCAAGATCACCGATTATTTCCTCAGCATCCGGGTCATCTTTAAGCCTACGCTTTGCGTCTTCGAGGTATCGATCCATTTCGGCGTGTGCGGACTTCTCCAATCGATACTCGCGGCCATTGAGGCTTACAGAGATTACGTGGTTCATGTTGGTTCTCCCAGGGCGTCTATGGTTTTGTTTAGCTTGTTCCAGTATGCAGTTATTTCATTGAGGTGAGCTACACCACTCTGAGTGATCACGTAGTACTTGCGAGGCGGCCCGGACTCAGACTCCTGCCACTCATAGTCAAGTAACCCATCGCGTCGCATGCGGCTTAGAAGTGGGTAGAGCGTTCCCTCCTGAGTTGCAAATTCAGTTTCTGAGAGGGTCTCAATTATCTCAGCGGCATAAACGCGCGAGCGGGCGATCACCTTGAGCACCACAAACTCAAGGAGGCCTTTTTTTACCTGAACTATCTTTGGTGTAGTTATCATCTCTAGTACCTTTATGTAACAAGGTACCGTACTTTCAGCCGTCGCGCAACCCCTACATAAAACAAATGAGCCTGGTTCTGCAAATGAACCAGGCTCATGACTTTCAAAAGTTGTCGTTGTTGGCTAGCTGTTTACTAGCTATTTGGGCCGACGTATTTGGCTGGACCAAACGCGAGAATTGGCATGAAAACAATGCTAAAGAATATGAGGCCGATGGTGAAGCCAAGCCCTTGGCCAAATGACTTGGATAAACCGTGCAGCACCATAAAGAGTGCAAAGAAGTTGAGGATCGGCACAAAGAACAGCACGAACCACAGTGCACCGAGTCCTGTTATTTGGCAGAGCGTCCACAAGTTTAGGAATGGGATTAGTGACTTCCATCCGGCCTGGTTTGCCTTGGTGAAGATCATCCACATTGACACAACCGAGACTGCGGCAATTAGAAGTGAGAATATTGTGACGAGTGAGTTTGAGCCTTCCATAAGTTAGTAGGTTCTCTGAGACGATCGAAAGTCCTGCAACGCCCAGTGTTGATTTGTTTAGGTTAGGAGCCGTCGTGTGTGGGTGAGCTAAGGATGTTCGCTAGGCGGCGCTGAAACTCCGCCACGAGCTGCTCTCGCTCGGTGAGCACTACCGGGCGCTTGGTGAGGTCTCCACCGGCCTCAATGCCAAGCTGAACTCCTTCGACAAGAGCGGTATCTTCCTCGCCGACTGTGTCATCCCATGCGAGAATTTCCTGGATCTCCTCGTTGGTCCAATCCGGGGAGAAGTAGCTCTCATAGTGCCTGTAAGTTTGATTTGGCGAGGTGGGTGAAATGGATCCAAGCGTCAAGTTTGGCTTACCGGGCAACACATATGCAACGGTGGCTGGCCAAAGGTAGTAGAAGCATCCGGGTAGTTCGCCACCGGAAAGCCCCTTGACTGTGAGTGGGGTTTGAACAAACGTCCAGTCAAACGCTTCCTGTAGGTAGTGATCGGGGCGGGTGTCGACCCGGGCAACAAAGTCGCGGTGAGCAATCGTGCAGTGGTAACACTCAAGGTAGTTTTCGACCACGATCTTCCAGTTGGCTCTTAGGTGGCTCTCACTGCTGCGACCCTTGACGAGGTTTTTGGGATCCACGCCGAATGAGTTCAGAGACTGGGCAACCTCATGAAACCACTCGGCGAATGGAAGCTCGCCGCCGGTTCTGACGAAGATGAATGGCCCGTACGTATGGCATGCAAGCTCCTCGAGCTTTAGCTCGCCAGTGTCTACGTGTGGGCCCGCAGTTGCCTTGCCGTCGAGGGAGTACACCCATGCGTGGTATGGGCAGCGAATGCGCTTGCCCTTTGATGATGCATCTGCCAGGCGGCATCCTCTGTGAACGCAGCGATTCACAAAGGCTCGTACTGACCCCTGATCATCTCGGGTCAGCAGTGCGTCTGTGCCTGCAACGTTGGCGCGTATCCATCCGGGATCATCGCCGAAGTCGTCCAGCGTTGCGGCAAGGTGCCACGCGGTGTGCAGAATCAGCTTCTTCTCTTCGTCTAGCGCTGCCGGGTCGGTGTACGACCCCCAGTCGAGCGCCCCGTTGTTTAGCTGATCTGAACTCATCGAATGACAACTCTAGCGCGCTGGCTTCTTTCCCGGCTAATTTTCTACGGCTTGATCGTGAAGTAGCTGAAGGTCAGGTTCGGCGGATCAGCATTGGCGCCCGTGTTATTGCAGATGCGGATGCGACCAGCGTCAACTGTTGTTGTGGTCGTGCCTTCGATTCGCCAGCCCGATGCGTTGCGTACTTCGTACACTGCGGTATGGCTACCCGTCGCCGCACCAGTTGCGGCGTCGTTGACGAAGTTTGAGCAGTTGCCACTATTGATTACACCGAACAGGTCGATCGAGTGCCCAACCTGCATCGTCATTGCCAGATCATCAAGATCAATCGATTTATCGAGCACAACTCCGCCTGCACCGCCAGCCACTGACGAAGTTCCAAGCTCAGATGAGGTGATTGCGTTTGCGGCTATCTCAGCCGAATTAACTGCGTCGGTAGCAATCTCTGATGCGCCAATTTCGCCGGCGGCAATGTGGGTTGCGTTCACGGCGTTTGTTGCAATCTGCGGTGTCGGGTAAGTGCCCGTTAGCGAGCCACCTGCCGCAGCGCCATTGAACTGAGCATCGCTGCCAGCTGGGCCGGTGGGTCCTTGTGGGCCTGCGGGACCCGTGGCGCCGGTGTCACCTTTTGGGCCTTGGGGACCGGCGGGTCCATTCGCGCCGTTGAGTCCATCAATTCCGTTTGTGCCATTAGTGCCGTTTGAGCCGTTGATGCCGTCATTGCCGGCCGGGCCCTGCGGCCCAGTTGAACCTGGTGCGCCCGCCGGGCCTTGTGGCCCAATGCCGCCTGCAAGCGCTGACTTGGTTGCGGCCGAAAGCTTTGTGGAGGTTACGGCGCCGTTGGCAATGTCGGCGGCCTTTACGCTCGAGGGTGCCAGCTGTTTGGTGGTAACAGTGTTCTTCTTGATCTGCTTTGAGGATGTAATGATGACGCCTGCAGCGATTGCATTGCCGCCAAGCGAGATCACAAGTGCGATCATCGCAACTACCATGGCTGGGTTCAGGTGGCGCAAGAACCGGTAGGTAAACCGATCACATGTTCGGTCTTCGCACTCACAAGAAAAGTCGCAATTACAGCTATCCACAGGATCCTCCCTAATTTTGTACCAATCGTTCTATCGATTGAAATAGAGATGCGGTTGCGAAAATGTCCGGTATTCAAAAAACCGTCTGGCAGCGCCAATTCTACCTACGGCAAGAATTGCGCTCGAGGTCTTGTTGAAACCGATTTACTCCATCAGTCGATAGATGAGGTGGAACGGTAAACGTAGCGCTTTTTGGCGCGGGACAAAAACGGGGCAGGAAATGAATATTGGTATTGCTGAGCGTGCGGTAGCGAAGTTTGCAAAGGCCAGCGAGGCGTTAAGGCCGCGCATTCAGACGCCAAATACCGCGGATGGTGCATTGCACTCAGCGGCGATAGCTGAAGTTCTTGGCACGGCAATAAAAGACATTGTGGCTGGTGAAAAGCTGCTTGGCAAAGCCGGTTTCCCTAAAGGCCATCAAGCCAGGGTGAATGCAAATGATGCGGCGGAGGCTTTTGCAAAGCTTTATGGTGACGCAAAAACCGGTGTTCCTGTTTATCCGTCATCCATAGGACAATTGAACCATTATGGGCAAACTTCGGGTCCGATTGTGCATGTTCGGGAAAGTGGTCGCTTGACCATGGACGTGATTGCGGCAGAGCGTGCTGACAACTACCTGGAGTATGTGCGACGCTCTGTTTAGCTGCTTCGTCCAGGTGCGGGCTAGCTACGATTTCGGTATGTCCTGGTTTTGATTGCTGGCACCTTGGGGTAGGGCACCCCTTATGTCATTCTTCAATACCAGGAACAGATTTTCGGGCCTAGTTGCCGCCGTCACAATTGCTTTTGCGTTGCTGCCAGGCAGTGCGTTGGCTGCGGTTGGTGGGAGTTTTACGTCTCCAACCAATGGCACGGTGGTGCAGCGTGCGTCTCAAACTATTAATGCGGATGTTTCTGCAACGACTGCGGTTACCGAAGCGCAGGTACGTATTGCTGGTAACCCGGTTGTTGGTAATTGCGGTGACGGCTCAACGCCGATTATTCCTGCTAGTCCGCCCATGTTTATGAGTGATCATGTGAGTTGTACGTGGGATGCCTCGGCAGTTGCAGAGGGTGCTGTGACGTTGCAGTTGTATGTTGAGGACAATAATGGTGGTGTTGTTCATGTACCGGCTGCAGACATCACCGTAACCGTAGACGGCACTGATCCCAGTGGCACCGCGTTGTCGCTTGTCGATGGGTACTACACGTCTAGTTCAGTAGGGCTAACCTTCACGGGTGGCACCGACGCAAACCCGGGCAGCATGCAGCTGAACCGCCGATCGGCAACTCTCACGAACGGCACCTGCGGCTCATTTGGCGCATACGGGTTTGTGAATGGCAACCTGTTGCTCGAAACGTCTCCTTATGCCGACACCACTGTCGCGAGCGGGAATTGTTATCAGTATCAGGCAGACGACGTTGACGACGCTGGTAACACGACATCCGTTACGACGACTGGCATTGCAAAAGTCGATACCAGCGCGCCGATCGCGCCGACCAGCGTTGTCGATGGTAACTCTGGCGATGCCAGCACCGACCTCGACGCCTATACCTCCACAGATATCCCAGTCATGGGTTGGAGCGCTGGCTCTGACGCCGAATCGGGTCTAACCTCATACACCTGGTGTATCAACGAAGCTGCGAACTGTACTGCGCCTACCGTTGCTGGCGGTTCGATCTCGAGCGGACTCACGAATGTTTCGACTACAAGCAGCGGCTTCTCTGCAGGCACCTACTACTCGTGCGTTGCCGCCGTGAGTAACGCAGGCACCACAAGTGCATACACATGTTCAGACAGCTTTACTGTTTCGGATGCCGACACAACAGCCCCGAGTCAGCCCGCAACATTTCGGTACTTGAATGCATATGAAACCGATGCAAACCTGGCATGGGATCCAAGCGTAAGCTCTGACACGACTCTTTACTATGTTTACCTCAAGCTGGCTTCTGACTCTGCGTTTCCGTTGACGGCAACGCAGGCCGTTGAGCCAACCTCTGTTAACTTGACAGGAGGTGTCACGGCGCATTTGACCGGTCTCACTCCAAGCACTGCCTACACGGTGGGAATTACCGCAGTTGATGGATCAGCAAATGAAAGCACCATGTTGACAAGTGACTTCACAACTACGGCGCCAGCCTCCTCCTCCACGTCAACCACAACGCCAACTGCAGCCACGGTAACCACGCCGGGAAATCTTAGAGTTGACGCGCGATCGAAGAGGTCGCTCATCGTGTCTTGGGATGCGTCAACCGCATCGAATGGCGGTGCTGTGTACTACCAAATTGACATCAAAGACAAAGCCAGCGGTGAGACAACAACTGCTGGGGTGACGTCAATCACAACTGCCACAATCTCTGGCCTAAACAAGGGCACTGAATATGAGGTTTCAGTTGTGGCAGTGTTAGATGCGGATTCAACGGTTAAGTCTGCGGCGGCCACGGTTGAAACCAGCACAACGGACGACGATGACTACAATGTCACACTGGTAAAAGTTGGAACCAAGGGCAACCCCATAGACATCGTGGTGAGGAATTCTTTTTCTCACAGGAGTAGGTTGCAAGCCAAGGTCCGCTTTAAGTGCCCTGACACAGCGCCTGCCGATTGCGCGGTCTCCTACACGGCCACAATTGATGACAAAAGAGTCACAACAAAGGCATGTAATAAGCGAAAAAAGAGTATCCCGGTCGGGTCGTCATTGGCGGTCACCTGTAGATATCT
>CAYTTD010000057.1:0-8206 GCA_964440595.1 uncultured Gaiellales bacterium | reverse complement strand
AATGGATGCTTCGTCGTCCGCGATCACGGCCTTGGCATGCAACACACCGTCGACTTCGTAGTGCTTTCCCCCTGCTTTGATCACGTCATCGACGAATGCGCGGGTGATCTTTGGCAGAAATGGCAAGACCATCAATGTTGACTTCTGTGAGGTAATGACTCGCACATCAACCCCTCGTCGGGCTGCGTCAGCCAGTTCGCGTGCAACGTCACCGTCTGAGACAAACGGCGACATGATCCACACACGTTTTTTGGCATTGCGGATCTGATCTCTGATTGCATTGGTTACGTGAAAAGACCTGGTGTCTGGAGTGTTGCCAACTATCGCAACACCAGTTGCTGCGTCACCAACGCCATTGTCGGACGGAAGCAATGCGGTTCGGGCATGTCGCTCCGTGACTCGTGCGCCTAGTGCATTCCAGCGCTCCAGAAATAGTCGCGCGGTAACTGCGGCAGCCGGGCCTGAGTAACCGGTCATGACGTCGTGCCACTTATCGAACATCTCAGAGAAGTTCATTCCGCCGATAAACGCGCGCTTTCCATCGACGATAATCATCTTGCGATGGTCAACAAAGCGCGCTTTTCTGTTCGGACTCAACGGTTCGGTGAGCTTTACGTTGACTCCGGCCTCGCGTAGCTCCTTCACCATCTTCCGCCCCTTGCTGAATGGGTATTGAAAGCTGCCAACCGTGTCAAGAACAAGATTGACCTCGACGCCTTGCCGGGCTTTTTTCTTCATGAGGTCAACCAGCTGTTGCCCCGAGCCAGAGGGGTGCAGTGCAAAAAGAGCTACGTCGACGACCGAATTTGCGCCATTTATCGCATCCAGCAACGCCTGTGTAGTTGGTGCGGGATCCTGGTACAGAGTCACGTTGTCAAACCGGTAGACCGGATGTTTCGCGAGAACAGATGAGCTCTGAGGCGAATTTGCGCCGAGTACCGCGTTGTTACTAATTGAACCAATCATCAATAACCCTTCCACTTACACACACATCTGGTGATCGAGGGTGATAAGGGGGGCAGAGTCAAATTTCACAATGCTGTGGCCGTACGCGGACAAACCGCTGGCAATAGTTGCCCATCATGATCAGAAGTCAAAAAAATAAGCCGGATAGCGGACTTGAACCGCTGACCCCCTGTTTACAAGACAGGTGCTCTACCAGCTGAGCTAATCCGGCAAGAAGTTGGTTAACCGCCATTCTACTCACCCCGTATGGCCTTTCACAAACGGGCCGCTATGCGGCGTTTCTGCCAAAGCGATCCCTGATCGTGGGGCCATGGTGAAAGTGTCCGAGGAGGTAGCCCTTGAGAACTGTGTTGAACGCCTCACGGGTGATCGACCACACCTCAGTTGGTGCTACGGCTCTGACAGTCGCTGTGCGCGGGCAATCAAGCAGAAGCGCTGTCTCGCCAAAGTATTGACCACGGCTGAGCCTTGCCACAGGCTTGCCGTCTTTATCGACGAGGACTTCACCTGAAAGGATTATGTAGAAGCGCTCGCCGGGTTCTCCCTGTGTGACGATAGCATCGCCAGTTCTGAAGCTCTCCTGTTTGGCGTCGTGTAAAACCGCGCCAAGTTCTCGCAGACCCAGGTCGTTGAAAAGTCCCATCTTCTTCACATCGAGATTGCCATCGGCCTTCACCGCGTGTTGACTGCGTATCATGCGAAATACAAGTACATGTTCAGCAATAAGAGTATGAAATGACTGTGCATCAAACGTGACCGTTTTAAGACCATGGGCACCGGCGCGAACTGTGGCGCTTCGTTGCTGGCTCGTCAAGAGAGCAGACTCACCGAAAAACGCTCCAACTTCAAGTCGTGCAATGACGCAGCCTCCGGTGATTGGATCCATCGCAATCAACCTGCTGTCTTCGTCGCGCAAGAGGCCCTCTTCATCCTCCCATGCGCCTTCAGGTACCTCGGATGACGCAACGATTGCATTGCCCTCGCGAATTACGTAGAACTTCGGGTTATCGCGCGGGTCTTCTCCCTCGTTGAGAATGATCTCGGCGGATTCAAAATCTTCTTCGATGCCATCGTAGGCAAGTGCCCACAGAACTCTTTCATTGATTCGAGAAAGAAGAGGCACCTCTGACAGAAAGTTATAACGAAGACGCTCAATTGGCATCGGATTTCGCCGATTCCCCCACGGAGGTAAGCCGTCGTCGTACTTGACGCCGGTAGCCTTTGACTCGCTGAAATCCCATCCAAAGTCGTTCGTCATGATTGGTGTTCTCATCGGCGTATTGCCTGATGAGATAAAGGCAAAAGCTAACAAAAAATGCCAATAGCAATTAGTCTAGAGGTCGGTGCTCTTGTTGTTCTGATCCGCATCTCTGGTCCGGGGCTTTAGAACATGCTCCAGAATATCTTTGTCGAGTGCCACTCTGGTTCGATAATCAAGATTTCCGGTGATTCGAATCTTTTTTGCCCGTTGAAACCGCTTTATGGCCGACCGAACTGTTTCGTTCATGCTTGTGTTATCGCGATAAGCCAGTGAAAGATATCCAAGCCTGCGCAGCCGCCAGGTTATCTCTCTCATGACCGCAGGAGAGTGCTCAGAGTAAATCATCGGTCTCGACACGCCTTGGCCACCAAACATGGCAGTCAGCATGGAGGCGCCCGGGTTAAAGCGGTCTCCATCGGGTGATTGCAGATGGAACCCGGCGTTTAACGATGCATCAGAAAGAGACATCCTTCGATACACGGCGGTGGTTGAGTCGCGTGAATTTCCAGCGGCGTCGATGCCTCGAACGCGAAGGAGATTCTTGCCAGGCTTCAGACCTGCAAACCTGCGTGACTTGACCGCCGTCCCGCTCAGTGGATCCACCAAGCCGACCGTGGTCTTTGTGCCCATTACCATTCTCTGTTTTTTTGCGATCGCAGGTGGTGTTCGATCGACGATGACTCTTTGGCTCCATGAGACTTCACGCTTTTTGGAGTCAGTAAATGTCACCGTGAGCTCCCCCTTGCCTTCAGGTATGTGTCTTGTCTTGAGTGAGGTGCCACGCATCTTGATGACGCGCCCCTGGAAAGTAGCTTTGCTGGTGTAGTCGGAGCCACTCCTTCGCAGCGTAAAGTTCAGTCGCCGCGTTTTGTTGGAGATGATTCGCCCCGGTTTTGGGGTTGATGTAAGAGTTGGAGCAAAGTCACTTCCGGAATCGGTCGACTCGGTTGGTGTCAGGATCGTTGAGTTTCCAGCCTGACTTGTTGAATCTCCTGAGGTTGTTCCACCACTGCTTTCGTTCTGGTTATCCGTTGAAGTGTCATTTTCTGTAGCGGTTGCCGTTCCTGTGACTGTTTGTGGTGCGCTGCGATTTCCGGCTGAGTCGCGTACGACTACTTCAACGCTGGTTGATGCGCCTTCGGTGAGTCCACCGACCGTGAACTCCGAGGAAGATCTCCAGGTAGTGCCTCCATCAAATGAATATGGCTGAACAGCGAGGCCGGCTTCGAGGTCCGTTGCCTGTACATCAAAAGTAACCGTGCTGGATGTTGATGAAGAGGTTGCGTCCACTGTTGGATGGTTGGTGTCGTATCGCCATAGGCTGGTTCGATTGAAGAACGCGCTTTCATAGGCAAGCAGTGACTGCGAAGAAGTCGCAAAACGAAGAGCGCTCGGTCCGGCCAGGCCGTCGCCGTTTTCATTGGTCGGATAGCCTACGAATCCCTTTATGGTGCCAGAATAATCAATCTCAGCAACGCCACCGATGTCGCCGATCAGGATGGTGTCACTGTCAACGATCTCAAAGGTGTCGAGCAGGTTGTCTTCGTCAAGGGAAGCATCGTGGGTTATCGTTTGAAGTGTATTGCCCGTGGCGTCATATTGCTTTAGATCACTGTTAGTGAGCGTCCAGAGCGTTCCATCATCCGCGACACGAAGGTTGCTGTTCTTGGTTATTGTGGAGGTTACGGCGAATGAGCTGGTTTGAATACCCGCTGCTGTAAGGTGATGCAGCGTAGATCCTCCAATTGACACCCAGAGTGTATCGTCGGTGGCGCACTCAAGTGCCGATGGTGTGCCGCCCAGAGGTGTTGTATCAATGGTCTGCTGCCAAACACCGCTGGTATTGAATCTCTGAATTCTCGGCGTCGACCCATCAATAACCCAGACCTTTCCGTTGCCACAGGCGGCGACGTCCAGTGTATCGCCGTCAAACTCCCCGTCGTTTGACCCTGATGAGCCAAATACGTGTAGTGAATCTCCAGTCACCGTATCGATTTTTTGGACACTTCTCATGGGAATGGCAGGGGGGCTCAATATGTCAAAATTTGAATAAGAAACGAAAGCGGTCTGGCTATTGAGCCAATCAATCTCTGTTGCCTTGGCGCCATAGGTGCCGTTGCTGTCGGAGTTCCCCTGAATGATCGAGACAAAGTTCCCGTTGTCAGTAAACTCCTGGATCCTGCCGTTTCTGTCAGAGACCCAAACCCGATCCTCACTGGTCACCGCGATCCCGATTGGGTCCTGCAGCTCGCCATCCCCTAGACCAGCCGTTCCCCATGACCTGATCAGAGCTCCATTGGCAGCGAAATAACCGACTTTGTTGTTGCTCTCTGACACCGCCCAGAACGAACCATCCGCCTCTGCGTACAATGATCTGAAGTCACCTGTCCCGGGTCCCGCGAAGCTGAATCCTGCTGGAGGAGACAATACGTTGATGAGGAATGTCGCCCCGGCGAGATTGTTTATGTCGGCCAGTATGACACCAAAATCAGAGCTGATCAGGAAATTCCCGCCGGGTGCACTTTCCATGTCAAAAACCTGACCGGTCGTACCTGTATCAATTCGCTCATTGATCGAACCATCAGCGTTGTAGCGGCAGACCACTGTGTTGGTATTGGCCTGGTTATTCGGGTCATCCATCGTGCCGGGGCCAGCGATGAAGCTTCCGTCTGATGCAACCGCGATGGCCGTCAATGGCTGAACTCCATTTACACCGAGGCGTCCGCAGACGTCACTCTCACCAAGGTATGAGCCATCAATAGCGAACATTGATACCGTCTGATTGAATCCGCCGGATACAAGGATTGTGTCGCCGCCTGACACCTCAATGTCTGAAACGCTGGAGAAATCATTCGTTGCCCAGTGGGATTTAACATTCAGGTCAAAGAGGTTTCCTTCCGCCAGAGATCTCAGCGAGGCTACCTTTGATCCGTTCTGCGTGATGATTGCTGGCTGTGAAAGGTCACTGAACGTGCCGGTAACAATATAGTTCTGTGACGTCATGGCAATACGTCCGAAAGGATAAACCTCGGACAAACCGCTTGGTCCCTGTTGCCACCGCCGCCCCCAATTAGCTTTTGGTGGTGTGTCAGGGTCGGATACCTCGCCAGAGCAGGACGCGCCAAAAACAACCAGCGACGTAAAGATCGCCAGCCGCAACATCCCCCTAATGATCGCGCGCAAGTGCATAATGGTTACAACTTACGCATCGGCAATAAACCGGTTGGCCTTTAATACATTTAAGGCAAAAATGGTTGATCGAGGATGATGCCTTGGCGGCTACAAATCCTATTTTTTCTTCCTGGTTTTCGGCTTCTTGTCTGCGATCTTGGCCTTTGCCTGCTTCATTAGATCGGCCTTGATGGCGTTAGGGTCACTTTCCGGACGTTCGAGAAGATCTCGGGTCTTGAAAGGGTTTGTCGTCTCGATATCGGGAATTGCAGACAAGTCTGAGGGCTTCGCAGTGCCAGAATCGGGGGCGACCTTCCTGCAATCAACCCAGATTGCCGTTCCGCGGTCGCCGCCGTTCAGGAACGCGACTTCTGCCTCGTAAGGATGGGTCTTGTCGTATCGAGCCCAACTCTTTGGAAGTGGTGCAGCTTTCTTGAGGCCAGCTCGCTTTTCGTTCGCGTTTCTTACGAGGTAAGTGCTCCAGTCGGTAGATCTTGCCTCCGGTGACGGCCTGACCGACAAGGATGGTTCCTTGGCGCCGAACTCGTAGCAATACTCGATCACAGCCCGCTTGGCAGCCTTTGCCTGTGCTGGTTCCTTTCTGACAAGCAAATCTGTAGATACGGCAACCACGGCAACCGGCAACCCCACGAGGATCGTTGCCCACAACATGCCGGAGATCATTGTTCCAGTTGATCCCTGGGCTCGATTGGGCCTTGCTGCTTCGACACGCTCAAACCACCATCTTCCAACCACGTATGACAACGCTGTAATTGCCGCGATAAAAAGAACCGAACCAGGGAGGGTGAGCGCCCCGCGAGCGCCTACAACGCCGCAGTCTGCGCCAGCGGGGCACTTTGGTCCCCACAACAATTCAGACAGTAGCAGTAGTGCCGCGACTATGGCTCCCTGTTGAGCCCAAAGCCTCAGGTCACCCAACTTGGCTGCTGTTTGAGCAATCGCAGGCATTGCGGACACAGTGCCGAGCACTACGTAAAACCATAACGAATCAGGATAGGAGAACGAGTTCCATGCTCCTAGAAGGTAGCCGCCGACAGCTACCAGCCCTACAAGTAACCATCCGCAGAAAAACAGTGATGCAACTCCTCCCGGGGTTTCAGAGCGCATCCTGACAGTCGGCCCCCGTTGGGCCTGAACGGTCTTTTCGTGCACACGTTGAGCCCGCTGTTCTGTACGTGACATTCCGTCCTGCACCTTAGAGGCGCGGAGGTGATCCTTGTTCTCATTTGAACGCGAAGATCTGTTCTTTCCTTTTTTGCTGCGTGAGCTGCGATTGGCCATAACAAGCAACTCTACCGCATGATCCGGAGGACTTCTAACTGGCCGCACCGGGCACCGGTCTCAATCTTTTTGGAGGTTTTTTCTGGCATATTTCTGAGGAGCAGGAAGATGCAATATCGCGCAGCAGGTTCAACGTCGGTCAGCGGGCTTCCCGTAAGGGGAGAAGAGTGGGTGCCTCTGGCGCATGCGCGACATAAAACCAGGCTGGCGGTGCATCACACTGGCGCGATCACCATGGACATAGTCGGGAGATTGGCTGTTGCCACTCTGATCGCGATACTCGTGATGAATGTCACATCTGCTCTGTTTAGAGGCTATGGTTGGACGGCGGCTATAGGTTGGGAGTCAACTTGGTTCATTACGTGCATCATCTGTGCATCACTCCTGCCAAATGGGGTACGGCATCAGTTCACCTGGGCTAGCACCTGGAAAGGCATAATTCTCGACTGGCCTGAGATGGTGATCATATTTCTGTGGTTGAAGGATGTCGTGGAATATGGTGCTCCATACGGCGTGGTTGGTCCTTTCTTCTTTGCGCTCAGCGTGGGTGCTGCAGAGGAGATGCTCTTTAGGGTGCTCATACTCGGTTGGCTCGTAACCAGGCTAAAGGCCCCATCTGCCGTTCTCGTGAGTGCAGTCGTCTTTGGATTGGTTCATTTGAATGAACTGTCGTTGGTTGGCGTTATGAATGTTGTGCCACAATTCAGCGGTGGGATGGTGCTAGGCGCCATGTACCTGAGAACCCGAAACTTCCTGGGCGGAGTAATCATGCATACGCTATGGGACTTTCCGATCTTTATGTCATACGGCCTCGTGTCTGGTGGCAGTGTAGAGCTTGGAATGCCATCGCCAGCCTCAACCGCGTTCTGGATGTTGTTTGCTGTATATGGGCTATGGCTTGTGAGGCACGGCGCGGATGTTGAAGGCAATGAATACCGAACTCATCCGTGCTACCAACGGGGATTGTGACCCGCCATTGCTTGAGTTAAAAAACCGGGCAGTTTGGCCCTGTGCAGGAATATCCGCGGCGTAGTTCATAGGTTCTCATGAGAAGCCAGCCATACTGAGCATCCCATGTCCAGATCCAGCCACTGGATGAAGTTCCGCCGTTATTGAACGGATACGCATATACCCGTGTGCCACCCCAGCGGTACGTTAGCTGCCAATCATCACCAGTCCAATAGTAGGCATAGGCCCACGTGCGCTGGCCGCTCGCAGTCTGAGCCGGGTTCACCAAGACCCAGCCTCCATGGGTCGTCAGCACGGCATCCGGGTTCACAAAGGCAGAGGCAGGCGGCGCTGTAGAAATCCATGCGCCAACAATGCAGACCGCGAGTGCGATAAATAGCATTACGATGCGTCGTGACTGACGCACAATGGCTGCTAGGCTCATTTTCACTCCCCCCTGAGATGTCGTCGGCCTGCCCCCGCAGGCCCCACAATCAAGGTAATGCACCACTCTGTTTTCTGACAGGGGGATGTGTTCAGCGAGCCTGACTCAAACTC
>CAYTTD010000056.1:0-8220 GCA_964440595.1 uncultured Gaiellales bacterium | reverse complement strand
TGAATAATCTAAACGTAAAGTAAAACCTGCGAGTTGATTAAGTTGTGTTTTCATCATCAATGCTGCCTGGATCAGTAAAAAATGTGGGGGTTCCTGACCTGTGTATTGTGGCAAAACAGCTAGCCTTCAGCGTCGGTTGTCACCCTGATTACAGGGCAAATAATCTGGAAATGGCCCGATGTCATGTCTTTATCCGTTCAACGGTCATTCGTGAGGCGGCATCACTAGGTCACGTCGGCCGAACGCGGCCGACTTTGGTGCCAAAGCGCCTGCCATGCGTAACGACACCTCAAGGCAATACAATCACTGCATGACTTCTGCGCCCCCTAGATTCGCACATCTGCATCTACACTCTGAATACTCGATTCTTGACGGTGCCTGCAGAAGCTCTCCACTTATCGATCGGATCGGCGATCTTGGTATGGCTCACGTGTGCATCACTTACCATGGCACCATGGCGGGTACGGTTGAGCTCTACAAAAAGGCTAAAGCAGCCGGAGTTCACCCAGTGCTGGGCATGGAAGCATATGTAACTGAAGATCACCGGGTGAAGCGACGCGACGACGGAACCCGCAGCACCACAACTCACTTGACACTTCTTGCTGCAAACAACAAGGGGTGGCGCAACCTTATGCGCCTTTCATCCCGTGCCTGTCTTGAGGGGATGTATTACAAGCCGCGTATCGACTACGAGATGATGAGCGAACTGGGTGAAGGCATCATTTGCCTATCTGGCTGCATGGCAAGCGAAACTCAGCGCAGGATCATGGACGGGAACATCAAGGGAGCCGGAGAAGAGCTTGCACGTCTTCGCGACATCTTCACCGAGGACCGGCTATACGTGGAATTTCAGGATAATGGGGTTGTCGAACAGCCCAAGATCAATGCGGTGCTGGAAGACCTCCGTAAAGATCTCTCACTTCGTGGTGTCATCACCAGCGATGTCCACTACCTCAATCACTCTGATGCAAAACCGCATGACGCTCTCCTTTGCATCCAGACCAAGGCCAAGCTCGCTGAGCCGATTGGCAGGGATCCAGGACACCGGTTTGGCTTCTCGACCGACCAGTTTTATCTAAAGAGTCCTGCAGAGATGTGGGGCTCCCTCGGTGCGGAGGGAAATGGTTGGCCAGCGGAGTGGTTTGAAGCCAGTGTCGAAATCGCCGAGAGATGCCAGGTAGAGCTTAAGATGGGAGAGTTCTTACTCCCAGAGTATCCGTGCCCTGAAGGTCACACGGCAGACTCCTGGCTTCGCGTAATTTGTGAAGAGGGGTTGAATCGTCGATACCCGGTCGTGACCGACGATATGAGGAGACAGCTCGACTTCGAGCTTGAAACCATCTCCAACATGGGGTACTCAGCGTACTTCCTCATTACCTGGGACTGGATCAATTGGGCGAAGGAGCAAGGAATACCTGTCGGGCCCGGCCGAGGTTCAGCAGCTGGTTCCATTGTCGCATACACCTCAGGTATTACCGATCTTGATCCTCTGAAATATGGCCTTCTCTTTGAGAGATTTCTGAATCCGGATCGTGTTTCCATGCCAGACATCGATACCGATATTGCTCAAGCGGGGCGGGAGAGGTGCATCCGCTATCTGACCGAAAAGTACGGTGCCGATCGCGTTGCACAGATCTCAACATTTGGTCGAATAGCGCCCAAGAATGCGGTTAAGGACGCTGCCCGCGTTATGGATCTTCCTGTTGCGATCGGAGAGAAGATCAGCTCTCTGATTCCTGAGGGTCCGGGTCAGACGTTTTCCTCCAACCTTGAGCCGAACGCTGACCTTCGCAAACAGTACGACACCGATGAGGTGATCCGAAAGGTAGTTGATCTCGCCAAGCCACTGGAGGGCATGGTGCGCAACACCGGCATCCATGCCGCGGCAGTCGTTATTGGTGCAGAGCCCCTTACTCAGGTTGTGCCATTGCGTGCGGGTGAGCACGGTGATCAGATAGTTACGCAGTTCGAGCAGAATGCCTGTGAGGATCTTGGGCTGCTCAAGATGGACGTGCTCGGGCTACGTAACCTCGATGTGCTGGCCAAAGTGATCGACATCATTGAGCGCTCGAGCGGCAAACGAATTGATCTTGGGGCCCTACCTCTAGATGACGCTGAAACATACGCGATGATTGCGCGCGGTGACTGCGTCGGAGTGTTTCAGCTCGAGAGCGCAGGGATGCAGGCGGCGGCTCGTCAGATTCGTCCAACCTGCTTTGAAGACATCATCGCTCTCGGGGCCCTGTTCCGTCCGGGGCCGATGGAGTACATCCCGGTGTATGCAGCCAATAAACATGATCCGTCACGAGTGACTTACAAGGACGAAAGGCTTCGAGACATACTGCACGAGACGCACGGAATAACCGTGTACCAGGAGCAGTACATGCAGATCGCAAAGGTGCTCGCCGGTTTTACTCCTGGGGAGGCAGATGACCTCCGCAAAGGCATCGCGAAGAAAAAGCGCGACGTTCTTGATCGCATAAAGCCCAAATTTCTTGAAGGATGCCGCAACAACGACGTTGATCCAAAGCTGGCGACAAAGCTTTGGGAAGACGCTGAAAAGGCCGGCGACTACTCTTTCAACAAGTCGCACGCTGCCTGCTACGCTCTGATCAGCTATCAGACGGCGTGGTTGAAATGTCACTATCCGAGTGAGTACATGGCAGGTCTGCTCAGCTCCGTAATGCACACGAAGGACAAAGTTCCCTTCATCGTCAATGCCTGCCGAAAAATGGGCATTACGGTTTTGCCTCCTAGCGTCAATGAATCGGTGCACGACTTCGGTGTGCTCGACGATGGTTCTATCCGGTTTGGCCTGATGGCAGTCAAGGGTGTTGGTGATGGCGCTGTTGACGCAATCATTGCAGCACGCGAGGTAACACCATTCAGCTCGCTTTGGGAATTCTGCGAGCGGGTTGATAAGACGCAGGCAAACAAGCGCGTCCTGGAAGCTTTGATCAAGGCTGGTGCCTTCGATGAAACGGGTGCAACAAGAAAGGGAATGCTCGACGTCTTGCCGCAGGCCATGGCTCTCGGCACCAAGAAGCAGTCTGACACAGCAATGGGGCAGTTCGATCTGTTTTCAGGCATGGATGAAGGTTCGCCTGAATCGGTGATCGACTACCCGGTTATTCCGACCGAGGAGTTCACTGGTCAGGAGTTGCTGGCGCTGGAGAAGGAAGCAGCCGGTCTCTACATGTCAGGTCATCCAATTGACGAGCATCGCAGTGGGCTAGATGCTCGTTCGCGCCACATGATCGGTCAGCTTGATGGACTCGAAGACCGAACCAAGGTTGTCGTTGGTGGAATCATCGTAGGTATGCGTGCCCTTGTTACAAAAAAGGGTGACCCGATGGCGTTCATCCAGGTCGAAGGTACTGATACGGCCCAGATCACGATCGTTGTGTTGCCGAAGGTTTATCAGCACTGTCGGGAGATCATCGTTGGGGAAAATGCGTCGGTGATCATCAAGGCAACAATTGATGCAAAAGACGGTCGTCTGGATCTGATCGCCGATGAAGTAATTCCAATGGCCGTGGCACCGCAGCTCCATGGAGTTACTTTTCGTGCGACGGCATCCCAGCTCAAAGACGAAAAAGTCGTAAGCCACCTACGCAGAATATTCAGCAATTACCCTGGCGAGGCTCCGGTCGACGTCAAAGTGACGCTGCCGGATGGTACATCGGAGATGCTTCGCCTGGGAGATGAATGGCGTGTACGGCTTGATCCGTCGCTCACAATGGAGCTGCGAGAATTACTTGGAGACGAGGCCCTGGTGTGATTCCTTCCTGAATTTTCGATCCAGTGCAATCACGGTGCTGATGGCGACCAGGCATACGGCTCCCGACACCCACTGATTTTGCCTGAGTCCAAGCCACTCATGCGCCGTATCGATTCGGATTCCCTCAACGAGAAATCTATATGCCGCATAGCACGCGATATAGATGCCGAATATCGCTCCCGGTGCCCGTGACTTCCACTTGCTGTGCAAGATCACCAGCACCACACACAACGTTAGATTCGCAATTGACTCATAAAGAAAAGTCGGATGGTAGTACGCCACATCAGCAAACCCTTCCGGGCGATGATCAGGATCTATTTTTACCGCCCAGGGCAGGTCGGTAGGTCGCCCGAACAGTTCCTGGTTCAGGTAGTTACCCCATCTGCCTATCGCCTGAGCAAGCATGATCGCGGGGGCGCCTGCATCCAGCAGCCGAGCTCTCGGCATGTCAAACCGCTTTGAAAGAATGTACGCCGTGGTAGTTCCGAACAGAACGCCTCCATAAATCCCGAGACCGCCGTTCCACACCTTCAGGATGTCACCTGGAGCATTTGCGTATCGCACTGGCTCACTGATGACGTGGTAAACCCGCGCACCTACAAAACCCATCAGAACGCTTGGCAGCATGACTCGGAGCATGTTTGAAGTGTCGATATTCTGGTTCTTGAGTAGTCTGGTTGCCAATTCGATAGCCAGCACGATGCCGATACCGATCAAGAGTCCATACAGGTGGAGCTTGGCAGGTCCGATCTCAATCACATTTGGAATTGGTGGTGTGGGAATCTTCGCAGCAAGCATTAATTTTCCATCCGTTCTCTGACTTGACACGTCATCATAGTGCCCAACCGCCCCATCGCGTCACCCAGACAGGCTACACTTCACGTCAGATATGCGACCATCTGATCTACAGCTCGACATGGATTCATTTGCCGGCCCGTTCGATTTGCTTTGCACGGTGCTCTTGAGGCGCGAGTTGGCTTTGGCAGACGTAGATCTTGTGGAGGTCGTGATTGGTTACGTTCAGCGTCTCTCCATGGTTAACGATGACGAGGTAGATGCAGATTCGGCGTCTGAGTTTCTGATTCTCGTAGCGGCATTGATGGAGATCAAAGTAAGGGAGCTGTTGTCGTCCGGCGAGGATGATGATCTGGTCATTGAGCTTCCGGCACTGGAAGCGCGTGATGAGTTGCTTGAGCGGTTGATTCGTTATGCAACGTACCGAAATGCTTCTCGTTGGCTTGGAGAACGCGCATCAGTTCCGCGCCACTGGCGTACTGCATCTCTTCCCGTGGTTCGGCGGACGCCGGTTTACGATGGGCCAAATATTGACCCTGCGGTTCTGGCGCGTGCCATAAAGGTTCTCCTGTCGGCGCCGGATGTTGACATTCGACATCTTGTTGGGCGACACATGAGCGTGCAGGAGCTCGCCGGCCGACTGGTCGGAGCCATCAGGTCGAAAGGTACTGTGTCTCTGGATCAGTTTGTGGATGGTCTGTCTCGTCTGGATCAGGCGGTGGCGTTGGTTGCCGTTCTGGAGCTTTGTCGAACTGGAGAGGTTCTGATATCGCAGAACGAACCATTTGGCGACATCACCGTGCAGCAGCATGAGCACGTGGGCGACCAGTCGGGGCGCACAGGTTGGTTTGGTATTTCGTCCGAAAAAAGCAGTGAAGTTTCAACTACGGAGTCACAGATAGCATGAGTGAAAACGAAGTCGACAACGTTGTTCAGTTTCGCCCGCGTGAAATTGTTGATTCCGTAATGGGTGTCGCTGGCGCTGCTGGCTCCAGCGCAAATGATGCTGAAACCAAAGCAGACAGTGAGGTTCCACTGGCTCAGAGGCTTGAGGCACTACTGTTCGTTTCACCAACTCCCCTTAATGTAGAGGTTTTGAGCGATGCAGCCGAGGCTGAAGTTGATGATGTGCAGGCAACACTTCTCGAGATGATGGGTGAGTATTGTGAAGGTACCCGCGGCATTGTTCTGGAGAGAGTTGCTGGTGGATGGGCATTCAGGGCGGCAGACTCCGTTTCATCAAATCTTTCAAGGCTCGTCAAACCTAGTGCCCGCAACGTTCTTTCTCCTTCTGCACTCGAGTCACTGGCAATCGTGGCGTACCTGCAGCCGGTGAGCCGCCCTGATATTGCCCGCATTAGGGGTGTTAGCGTGGACGCCGCGATGAACAACCTGATTGAGCGAGGGTTTATCGAAGAGGCCGGTCGCGGTGAGTCTGGTGCAGTTCTGTTTCGCACTACCTCGCTGTTCGAGCGTGCGTTTGGGTTGGCGGGGCTTTCGTCACTTCCACCGATTGAAGATTTCACTCCGGATGAGGCGGGACGAACCCGGCTCGCTGAACAGCTTGATTCCATGGCAGCCGCGCGCGTCGAGTAATTTGAAATGAGTGATCACGACCAGCAACGCTTGCAGAAGTTGCTTGCGTCCTGGGGAGTTGCCTCGCGCAGGAAGGTTGAGGTGTTGATCAGACAGGGGCGTGTCAAAGTCAACGGATCAACGGCTGAGCTTGGCATGAAAGTTTCAGTTGACGACGACATCCGCGTCAACGGTGTAAGGGTTGGGCCGGCTGCACCTGTTTATCTAATGCTGAACAAGCCGACAGGAGTGGTTACGACTGCTGACGACCCACAGAACAGGACCAGCGTATTGGATCTGGTTAACATTGATGGGCGAGTATGGCCTGTAGGTCGCCTTGATATGGATACGCACGGGTTGTTGCTGCTGACAAATGACGGTGATCTGGCTCATCGGCTAATGCATCCATCGTATGGAGTAGATAAGACGTACTGTGCAAAAGTAAGTGGGCAGGTTTCTGCCCGAGTGATCTCTGCATTGAAGAGTGGAGTTGAGCTCGACGACGGATGCACCTCTCCTGCCGAGGCTCGATTAATCTCAGCGACCCGAGAGACAAGCCTCGTTGAGCTCGTCATTCATGAGGGAAAAAACAGGCAGGTGCGGCGCATGTTTGATGCTGTGGGGCATAAGGTCATTGACCTGGTTCGAACGTCTTATGGTCCGTTAAACCTCTCGGGACTCGCAGAGGGGGACTGGCGCGAATTGACTCCAGCAGAAATCAGAAGGCTTTATAAGGTCACTGGTCTCTCGCCTGCCAGGCACCGCGACTAGCCTGCGAGGATGTGGTCCCATACGTACCCCGCTGATGCAACGGCTACTGCAGCAGGTGCCACGACGAAGAACATCAGCCCCTTGAGGCGATCTGAAGTCTTGCCAGATGTTACGGCTGCTTCAGGTTGGGTCGCTATGGCTGTAGCATCGTGTGCATGAGCGTCTGGATTGGCAGGTGCCTGAATAGGCTCGCACGGTATCTGTTGTAATGAGTGCTCAATTACCGGCGCCTGTTGCGGAGCGGAAACCTGGTTCTGCGGGTACCAGGCTTCAGGCGTTACTGTTGTCTGAATGGCGCCATGTGGCATTGTTCCAAAAATGTCTGAAAGAGAATCCTGTTGTGCAACCTGGGGCTCGGCCACGTAAGGAGCTTCGGGCAAGTAGGAGACAGCTGTATGGGGTTCCGGAGCCGGTGAATGGCTGGGTTGATACTGATTAATCAGTGCCGCTGGTTGTGTTGGCATCACTTGTGATGATGGCGGCAACGATTGCGTTGGCGCTGGTGTCGCCAGCGTGGGTGCCGGTGTCGTTAACGCTGGTGCCGGTGGCGTTGGCAATTCAGGTGGTAGTGCAATTGGTGTTCCCAGGCTCACGCTCTGCCCAAGAATCTCAGCAGTTTCATGCGGAAGTTGTTCAGGGGTAGAGAGAGGTGAAACGAGCTCAACCGGGACCTCAACATCGGGCAACCGGGTGTCAAGTGGACCAATGACCGGTACGTTGGCCGCGGGTTCCGTATCTTGGTGAATCGGGTTTTCTGGTGCCCTGTACACGGATCGGTTAAACGGGTTTTCTGGCAGCTTCAACGCAGGCATTGCCTGGCCGCCGTCGGTAACCTCTTGATTCCTGTTATATGGGGGCGAAGCAGTCATTTGTATTCAGTGTAATACACAAATTGATTTTTGCGCAAGGCATATTTTGTTATTACGATACGCGTATTTGCCCCTTATGGGGCGCGAAAACGGATAGACTCCATCATCCAGTGAGCACTGACGCCCCATCATCAAACAGAATTTCGCGAGTCGCAGTGGGGGCTGGCGCCCGAAGAGTTGAGATCAGCGGTGAATCCTTTACGGTTATCGCTGGCCCGTGTGCGGTTGAGAATCTTGATCAGATTGTGCAGATCGCCAAGGGCGTTGCGAGTGCCGGAGCCACAATCCTCAGGGGAGGCGCCTACAAGCCTCGCACGTTTCCAACGAGTTTCCAGGGATTGGGTGCCGAGGCGCTGCCAATGTTGTCTGAAGCGGGGAAGATGGTCGACCTTCCTGTCGTCACGGAAGTGCTTGATCCACGCGATGTCG
>CAYTTD010000055.1:0-8267 GCA_964440595.1 uncultured Gaiellales bacterium | reverse complement strand
GCGAACTGCTAGGGTGTAAAACGGTGCGGAAGGGTCACGGTAATGACGTAGCCGGAGGCGAGATACAACAGGTTAGCGAGAGTATGGGCCACCAATCCGGTGGAGGGCGTTACCGTGGATTTGGAGGTCACTCGGGAACAGCCTCTGAATTGCTTTCTTTTTTTGCGTCGCGATAGTCAACGCTGAGGCGTCGGTTGTTCTCGAAGTCAAAGAGCATGCCAAACATCGTCAGGGTTAGACCAGAATTCACCGCCAATGAAACCAAAACCGCGGTGGCCCCGGCTGGGTGCCGGCCAATGGCGTATGCAGCGATCAGGCATGCTCCTGCAACCAAGCCAAATGTAAGTAGCAGGAGTCCCAGCACGTAGAAAAGAATCAGCGGATGAAAGTCGCGAACCACATGTTTTACCGCCATTCTCCACCAGAATCTTTTGAAGAGCAGCCAGCTGATGGTGAACAGAACCTTCTGGATCTTCAGACCAGATTTTTCGCCCACGTCGTACACGGGGTGCGAGGGAACATCCAATACCCTGGCGTCCTCAACGTTGAGTCGCACGAGGATGTCGTTGGGATAACCGTACCGTGGATACATTGAATCCAGGTCAATGCGCTTAAGCATCTTTGCGGATATCACTGTGTAGCCGGTCTGTGAGTCTGTGGTGCGGTAGTAGCCGGATGCGATCTTTGTAAGAAACGTCAACGCTGCATTGCCAAGATACCTCTTGTGAGGAATAAGCTTCCAGGCTTCTCCGGAGCTTAGGCGATTAGCCTTTGAGTAGTCGCAAACTCCGGAGATTACTGGGTCAACCAGTCCTGCCAGCTCATCCGGGGGCATTTGGCCATCGCCTGCCATCACAGCAATGGCGTCTGCGCCTGCCTCAAGCGCGCGGTAATAGCCCGTTGTAATCGCTGCCCCGACACCCTTGTTCGACTCGTGTCTGACCAGTTCAACACGTTCGGTAGAAAGCCCCTCAACGACCTCGCACGTCTTGTCGGTTGAGACATCGTCTACCACGACGATGTGGTCGACCCAGTCTGGCATCGTCTCGATTACCTTCGCAATTTGGGTCTCTTCGTTGTGCGCCGGCACAACCACTGCAATTCGCTTACCGCTGCCTCTCATCGTGGCTGATTGTACCTGTATCGTTACCCGCCACCTATCGGGTGACGCTGCGATACAAGACAAGCTCGTCGCCTGTAACCGCGCGTTTGAACCCGGATTCCGGCGCATCCAATGCCCTCAGAATCGGACTTTTTCTGATGTTATGT
The DNA here is from genome assembly GCA_964440595.1 of uncultured Gaiellales bacterium. Lineage (GTDB taxonomy): Bacteria > Actinomycetota > Thermoleophilia > Gaiellales > SKUG01 > CAYTTD01. Next base: position 6,998 of record CAYTTD010000055.1, on the reverse strand, counting down.
ACCACAATGAAGTCGGCGCCAACGTCGTGAGCAACATCAATTCTCTCCTCACCTGGCGTGGTTGACCTGTAGAAGTTTTCATTCAGGGTTCGGCGTTCGATTCGCCTGTTCTTCCTGGTACCTGCAACGTGTGATCTCGGCACGGCAACGCTGTAAACGGGTGCAAGCGCCTGGATTCTCAGTGACGCCTTGATGGGACTGAGTACGATTGATCCAGCGGGCATCCGTCTAACCTCATCGATTATTTTTGGATCAAGCTTTGACAGTGACCAGGCCTGTTCGGCTGACCGTGGCCTGTGCGCAAGCTTGTCGTACACGGCAGGCGTTGCGCGTGCTGCCGGAGCAATTGCAATCAGCGTCAACAGCATTGCCGCCGCTCGTGTGCCGGACTGCCCAAGTGCCACCACCGGAGTGGAGAGATCGGGGCCCGAAGATATCCCCCTGTCGCTACCCCGCGACTTCTTCATGCGCCGATCTCGCCTTGCTCTTTCAAACCGTGCCAGCAATACAACAGCCAGGCAGGCGATCATGACCACTGACAGAGCACGGATTGTCCACTCGGGAATAAAGCCAGCTGATTTTGCGGATACGACCGATGGGTATCTAAACGTCGCGACAGATGTCGCAGCGGCTGTCAACACCAACACAAAATAAGCAGCCGCTCTTTTTCCTGAAGCAAGCAGGCCGCCGACGATGCTTGATACCAGCAGTATCAACATCGTGAACCCGAGGACGTATGGGAAGGCATAGAGGATTCGCTTTGACTGGCTGATGCTCAGGATCTGTGAGATGACCGGGTAGAGGGTCGTGTGTTGGCTGAATGCCAAAGCCAGCGAGCCGCTGCCAAGCATGAACCATGACACAGGTTCGTCAAGCCGGCGCGTTGCAAGCGGAAGCGCCAGACCTCCGATCAACGCGAGGCCGCCAAATTGAACGAGCATGTCAGCCCTGAGTCGATAATGCGGCCACTCGCCCACCATGATCGCTGCGAAATCGTTGAACTCGCTTCGCACAGCTGATGTGCTGCCCTCGCCTGGCACTGTGCTCAGAAGGGCCAGCACAGGGTACAGAGTTGCAATCACGATCACAGAGACAGCCATTACGCGCAGTGAAACTCCAAATGTCAGCATAATGATCTCCCGCTTCCAAGGGCCGCGCAGCAGCCAGACCACAAGGTATCCAGTGATCAGCATTGCGAGCCACACAAGGTAGCTGACGTGCGTTGCGCCTATCGCTATGACTACCGCAATCGACAGAACGCGTCGGGAGAGAAATCTGGTTCGCTCGTCGTTGTGCCAGATACTGATTGCCCAGAGGGCAATTGCGAGAGGAAAAATCAGGTTGATCACAACCGCAGATGGTGAAGCGGCGCCAGCAAGAGAGCCAAGGTTGGGGATGCGACTTAGGCCATTGATAAGAACGAATGCGGTTGCTGCAACGACTCCGGCGATCTGTGATCGGAACATGACTAGTCCGAGGCCACCAAACGCGAGTGTCGAAATGGCCGCCATTGGTGCTGCTATTACCCACATTGTGGTGACAGGTTCGACGGTAAGGGCTGTTGACACCAGTGCCACCAGTTCGTGCCAGACCGGCACCAGATACCCCGGGTGGACGCTGCCGTCAACAAATAGCTGTGTGGACGCAAAGCCTGGCGCATCAAGTTGTTGGAGCTTCAATGCAAGGGCGGTGTGATAAAGCATGTCGCCATCGGTCAACCATCCACCGACAATGTAGGTCAGTAAAGATGCGAAGAGTGATATCCAGCGCAGGTCCGGTGTGATCGTCTTCAACCATCCGAACGGAGTTGCATCAACCAGATTTGTGAGCCACCCGGTTTCTGAGTTGCGGCTCTGTTGTCGCCACGCCAAAGCCGTGAGCAGCAGTGATGATCCGGCCCAGACCGAAAACAAAAACTCGTGAGGGATCTTTAGTGCAAGAGTCAGCGCCAGAGGCGCAGTGAGCACTGCAAGGTTGATGGCGACAGCGCAGGGAAACAACAAGGGTGCTGGCACGCGACCACGAAATCCAAGCAGGTTCAGGAGTGGTGCTGCCGGATACAGAACCAGCAAGCTTGCTCCCAGGAGAATCGGAAGATGTGTAATCAGCGATATCAAGCGGTCAGAACATCCTTCGCAACTGCGGCTGAATAGATTGATACAAGCTGGTGAGCTGTCGCAGCCTGTGAAAATTCTTTTTCCACTAGTAGGCGCCCGCGATCCCCCATTGCGTTTGCGCGCGAGGGATCTTCAAGAAGCTCAGTAATGGCACCACGCAACGCCAATGCATCTTCGATGGGAACGACAATGCCTGTTTCACCGTTGTGGACAACTTCGGTCAACCCGCCTGCTGGGGTGCAAACAACGGCTCTGCGACGAGCAAACGCCTCCAAGGCGGTCATCGGCAGCCCCTCGCGTCTGCTAGGAAGTACAACTAGCGTAGCGGCGTCGATCTCGTCAAATACCTTGTTGTGGGGTTGAAATCCATTGACGATTATGCCCAGTCTTTCGAACAGGTTGCGCATTGGGCCATCGCCCACAATTCGAAGGTCAAACAATGGTTTGCCGTTGTCCGCAAGTGCTTCTGCAAGCACGTCGACTCCTTTCTCATGAGAGAGGCGACCAACGAATAGCGCGTGTGGCGGCTCATGAGGTCTGGGGGAAGGCCCATCCGGTAGATCGATCGGATTGCGGACGACACATACTTTTACGCTCTCAGGCAATTTCAGCGATTTAACTGCGGCTTCCAATCTCTCAGACACACACAATACGGCTGCAGCCCTGTAAAGCAACCACCGTACGAAGCGAGGGTGCCTTTGTATCAATTCGATGTCCGACCATCGACCAGCAGTGCCGCTGCCGTGCAGTGTCACGACAAACGGCGCTCCGCCAAACCTTGCCACCACGCATGTCAGAAGCCAATGAGCCTGTATCAATTCACATGATTCATTCTTGACTGTACGCCTCAGGGCTATGGCGAAGTTGAAAAGAAATAACGGTGCGACCCATGGCTTCTTCCTGATGCCAGCAACGACTACCTGGGCATCAGCAACGCCAAAACTTCTGAACCCGCGTGGTTCAACAACTGAAAAACGGAAGGTGTTAACGGAGGAATGTTTTGTGACCGCATCGCATCCGTCAGCGACGAACCTGCCGGAATGGTCACCGGATTCGCTCGGCCAGCTGGTTGTACAGATTGCTACGTTCATGGGGGAGTGAGGTTAGCGGGCGATTCTGCTCTCAGGAGCTGTAAGAGCCAGTCAGTGATGATCGAGGGGTCTGCTCAAGCATTCGCGCAAGACCATCTTCGAGCTGCACGGTGGGCTCCCAGCCAAGCACCTGCCTGGCACGGGTGATGTCTGGCTTGCGCTGAACCGGGTCGTCTACGGGCAGAGAGGCAAACACGATTTCACTGGCGCTGCCAGTGACCTTCTTGATGGTTGTTGCGAGATCAAGTACAGAGTGTTCTTCTGGATTACCGATGTTTACGGGCAGGTGTTCTTCGCTCATCGCAAGCGTGATGAGCCCCTCGATCATGTCTGAGATGTAGCAGAAGCTTCTTGTTTGAGAGCCGTCTCCAAAAACGGTTATCTGCTTGTTCTCAAGCGCTTGCCGCATGAATGTTGGTACCGCGCGGCCGTCGAATGGCCGCATTCTCGGCCCATACGTGTTGAATATCCGCGCGATGCACGTGTCAACTCCCTGTTGCTTGAGGTATGCCATGGTCATCGCCTCGGCATAGCGCTTGGCCTCGTCGTAAACGCCACGTGGACCAATTGGATTCACGTTGCCCCAATACGATTCCCCTTGAGGGTGAACCAGGGGGTCTCCATAAACCTCGCTGGTGGAGGCCAGGAGAAATCTTGCGCGCTTCACCTTGGCAAGCCCTAGCGCGTTGTGGGTGCCATAAGACCCCACCTTCAAGGTGTGGAGCGGAAGGCGCATGTAATCGATCGGGCTTGCCGGGCTGGCAAGGTGAAAGATGTAATCGATCGGCACGTCTATTGCGATGTGCTCCATGACATCGTGATTCATATACACGAAGTTTTCCTCGCGCAGATGGGTGATGTTAAGCAGTGAACCGGTTTCGAGGTTGTCGATGCAGATGACCCTATGGCCGCGATCAATAAGTGCGGCGCAGAGGTGTGAGCCAAGAAAACCGGCTCCACCTGTTACTACACAGGTTGGCATTGTGCATCACTCCTCAGTTACATCATCTCGGGCTCCAATCAAAGATTGTGACCCGCCACAATTCGTCGATTCTATCTGAGGGGAACCGCTCCACTCGAATTCTCTGGCTATCAAGGGGGATTACTTTGCTGCCGCTGGATGTATGCTTGACCGTTGATGAACCTGTTGGCCCATAAGGATTTTTCTGGAGCGCGCTACAGGGGGATTGTTGGCGGATTAGTTGCTGCGATTCTGTTTGTTGTTGCTTTGGCTCCAGGGGGGACGCCCGACTATCAGGCTGCCCGGTGGATGCTTGCCTGTGGCGGCGCGGCACTGCTCCTGCGATTAATTTTTCCAATTGTCAGCAGCAAGGCGTCAAGTGGGGAAAAACGCGCCCGTGGCATGGTTATGGCACTTGCTTTCGTAGGAGTCACGCTCTGGGTGCTGACGCTTTGGTATCTCGCTGGCAGTTCATCAGACATAGCGTTGCTGCCTGGAATGGCGCGCGTAGAAGCCGCCAGGTGGGCAGCTTTCTGGGGGTGCTGTGTGGTGGGTGTGCTTGCTGCGCGATCGCGCTGGGGCATTAACGCCGTGATCGCCGGATTCACGCTCTGCGCACTGGTGGTAGTTATTGACGCTGGTTTCATCTCGCTCTTTCTCGGTCTGCCTGACAAAAGAGCTCACGGATATCCGGGGTACTGGAATGCGACAGGAATATCTGCGTCACTGCTGGGGATTGTTGCGATGCACATGTGGCTCACCCGCGTCTTTGCGCTGCGCCTCGTAGTGCCGTTTGCATCTGTTCTTGTTGGCGGTGCTTTGGCGGCAACTCTTTCGCGGGCTGCCGTGGTTCTGTTCTTCCTGGGGGTGTTTCTTCACGCTTATCTTGAAAAACGTGACAGAGATCAGTGGATTGGCTCCATCGTTGTCATTGTCTGTGCATCGGCCGCACTTGTTGGCTCGATCACGACTCAATGGCTTCTCTGGGTAGCACCATTGGTCGCAGTTACCTGCATGTTATTTTTCAAGCAAGGATGGATTGGGGGAGAGGGCGCGGAAGCCAGAGTGCGCAGAGCCAGGAATCGAGCCCTGATTGTGATCGTTGTATTACTGGTTGGTGTTGGCGCTCTGGTTTTTTCCAACCAGCAGAAATTTCGTGGGGCGGTGACAACCGGCAACATCGCCTCGCACGCGAGCGCCGGGCGGTTGGTTGACCCGTCGGTTACGTCGCGTTGGGTCTGGTGGAAGGAGTCTCTCAGGGATTCAAAGCACAACCTGATTCGTGGGTCTGGCGGTGGCGGATTCTCGGTAAGGCGTAGTGCATCCAGAGATTCTTACTACGTTGTTCAGCGTCCTCATAGCTTGTTATTGCAGGTTTTTCATGAAGCTGGAGTAGTCGGGGCTGCACTTATCCTGCCTGCAATATTTGTTTTTCTGATTGCTTTTTACCGCGTGAGAAATCTCGTACAGGGGCGGGTATTGGCCGTTATGACACTGGTCCTCTTTTTGCAGGGAATGGTTGACTGGACCCTGGCAATACCGTGGATCATGACTCTGGTTGGAGTTTTCGGTGGTGTGGTCGTGGCTACTGCTGCGTCACCGATGCTGCAAAGACCAAAATCAGATACTGTCAATGTGGGTACGGGAATCCGATCGTCGTGGGCAACATCAATCACGGGTTTGGTTTCTGCCCTGCCGATTCTTGCCATCGCAGGTGTGCCAATGGTGGCGGATGCTCAGGAACACGCTGCAATCCGCGCTGCCGACGAGGGGCGTTTTGGAGCATCGGATCGCTACGCGGCAAGAGCGATGCAGCTTGTTCCCGGTTCCAGATCGATGACAATCAGGCTTGCGCTGCGAGAGCGGGTTGAAGGCGCTGATTCATCGCTTGAGTTTGGGTTCAGGCACATCGAAACCTATGAATACAATCGAGTGGTTCTTGTGACGATGCGCTCGATCGCACAGGAATCAGAAGACGCCGCCGCCGAAAGGCGGATCAATCAGATGTATGACGCCATTGCCCTGCCGCCCTGTCGGAGACCTCCGGCAAGCTGCTGACGTGGGTGGTGGCCGTATGCGGCGCAAGGTGAGTCCGGATACAGACCAGAGGTTCTCTGAGATCCATTGACTCCGATCGGTGCGGTATCATCGCCGCGTTACCCGAGCGCCGTGTATTTCGCTTGGGGTCTTAGGTAGTGCACCATTGATGATGTTTTCAAGAGCAACAGATTTGATTGAGCAGGCGCCCAAAGGTGTGGTAGCGCGGCTCTGGCTGATGGTGTGCATGCTTGGAGCAATTGCGGTACTCATGGTCGGCGCGCCAGCAGCAATGGCAAACACCGTTATCGAAGATTGGCACGAAGACGGGCAGATAGACGGTGATTATTCGCCGGGCCAGCTACAAGGCGCCCTGGACAGTGCGAATCCCGAAGAAGTGGAGTACTCTGATCTGGTTGAAGCGATCGATCAGGCCATGGCCAACGCGCTTAGAAAGCCTGGCAAAGGCGGCGGAAAAGGTTCAACCGGCGGCAGCAAGTCCAATGGCGGGTCAGGAAAAGGTAGCTCAAAGGGTTCTTCAAATGGTGGTGGCCAGGCAGGCGACAAGAAGTCTGGCAAGTCAAAAGCTAACAAAAAACGCAATGACGACAATGCGGCTGGAGGAGATTCAAACGACACTGACTCCGGCGACGGCGGTGGTTCTGATCTCCTTGATTTCGATGATTCCCAGGCGGACAAAAGCTCTGGTGGGGGCGGAAAGAGCACCTTTAAGTCGGTTGTCGCCGATCATCCATACCTGAGCGGTTTGGTTCTGATCTCTCTGCTTGCCAT